>NZ_CAMHZL010000004.1:0-196375 GCF_946190155.1 Streptococcus mitis | reverse complement strand
AAATTTTTGAATGGTTACTTTGAGACCACGATTTTTCAAGAGACGGCCCAGACTCGCTGCGACAATCCCTTTCCCAATAGACGATACCACACCACCAGTTACAAAAATATATTTCGTAGACATAGATTCCTCTTTCTAAAATGCTCATGGCCTTGTTCACTACGAGGGGACATAGAAAACAAGACCCTACTAATAAGAATAATCTGGGACGACTGCACCAGATTCACAACTAAAATACAAGAAGATAACTTCTTGAAAAAACAAAAATAGCTCCCTAAGAACTAGGGAGCCCCGACCTCTAAAAGAGGTGCCCGAACAATATGATACCTAAAAATAGGACAATTGTCAATAGCTAACTTTTATTCCTCGATGTTTTCAGTATCATCATCTGAAAACTCATCGTCTTCTTCGTTGAGATCCACGTCTTCACCCAAGTCATCAGGGGCGATTTCGTTGATTTCTGCGTCGTAAGCTTCAACTTCATTTTTCTCATCATCCGGATTTTCATCATCGTATGAAAGAGCTGGATCTGCTTCGTATGCATCTTCGTCTTCTGGATCATCTGCATTGTAGTCAATAGCATCTGAATCGCCATCCATGAAGGCATTGACGCGTTTTTTCTTAGCTTTTGGTGCTACTTCATCGTCGTCATTTTCTTCAAGAGCGATGATTTCTTCGTCGATTTCGTCTACACCATACCATGAACGAAGACCCCATTTGTTGTCTCCAAGTGAGATGAAGCTACCGTCAAAGTTCAACTCTGTGTAGAACAAAGGCAAGGCTTCACGGATATCGCTGTTTGATGTTCCAAGGTAGTTTTGAATTTCGTTTACAAGATCGCTAAAATGCATCTCATGGTCGCGACCACGAAGTTCCAAGATAGCACGCGCTACCTCAATCATAGATAGTTCACTTTTTTCTTGTCCAGCAAATACTTCTAATTCCAAAGCGTTTCTCCTCATTTATACTACTATCGCCAGAGCGAACAGACTCTGACCTCATTTTATCATTTACTCTTTATTTTACGATAATTTTGCAGAATAGTCAAAGGTTAAGGGAGAGAAAGTGACAGGACTTTTTATTTCTTTGCTACCCAGCCGATGGTGTCGCTTGGTGGGTTTTCAGTATCAATCCAGATAAATTCAATACCGATTTCCCCATTTTTAAACTTAGTCAAACGAATACCGTTGATTTCCAGTTCATTGAGTCGTTGACCTGTCAATACCTCTCGTTCTTTCAACTGGAAAACACCACGTAAAATCCAATTCCCGAGGATTTCTTGCTTATCGGTAGACTGAATAGCCTTACCAGCTTCTTGATTTATATAGGCGTTAATAACATCACCAGAAGATAAAAAGCGTAGTTTAAAAGTTCTTTCTTCTTTGGATAGAGCTAGTTTTTTAGTTCCAGGCTCAAAAGTCCCAAATCCTGGACCAAAGAAATCTGGTCTTTCATCATGGAAGTTCTTGGAGTCGGGCAGAGGAATGTAAACTTCGCTAACTGGACGATATACAAGTTGTTCAATTTCTTTAATGAGTTTTTCATTGCCAGTATTATGCACAAAGTGAATCAAGTCCTCACGAATAGCCTTCATCTGAACTTTCTCTTCCCTACTAGTCCACTTTTTCAAGAGGATTTCTTCTAAAGAGAAGATCACAAAAGCTAGTTCTTCTTGAGCCAGACTATCTTTGAATTTTTCCTGAATCTTTAGAATCCGCGGCAGACGATCTTTCTTAGCTAGTTTTGATCCGCCATTAAAGGCATTGAAACCAGAGCTTTCTTCCACATTTCCATGTTTGTCTGTGATAACCCAAGACACTGTTTCTAGGATATCGGATTGTTCCTTTTCAGCTGTCAGTAAATGAAGATTCTCAAAGAGAGAAAAAGGATCTTCGATATAATGCACATCCCAAGTATCTACCACAATGTCCTTATTATTAAAAGTCATGTGAAGCTGACTGTCAGCTGCCGTGTACTTGTAGTGGTGTTGCCCATCCGTAAAACGAAAATTAGTTGGATTGTTTTTGGTAGTTGATCCTTCAATGACTAGATTATCAATATCCACTGGTAAATAAGTCGTCTCACCAACAAAAATCCTAGGACTTTCTCCCTTTGGTGTCGGCATCAGAACGTGGTAAACAGCTTCAACATTGACCGAGTCAGAGTTGAATCCCTTGATTTGCGCCTTAGAAGATTCGATTCTCTGATTCCTCAAAGTCGCAATCTTTCTTGCCAACTCTTCATAGCGTTGATAGTTTTCCTTGTCTGCAGCTTCTTTATCAGCTGAAATATCCGCATGAAACTTGATATCACCCAATAAGTCCGTCCAAGCTTGAGAATCTTTCTTGAACTGGGCAATTTTTTGGTCTCCTGAATTGATTCCAAAAGACTTGATCCCCACTAGGTATTTATGATTTTCATCGACAACGACGGAAGCATCATAGGAAGTATTGGCGATATCTTCCCCAACAGCATTGAAAGCCTTCTGGAAAACAGTCTCCTGAAATTTGGAGTTGACGATAGGAGCAACATAATTCTCCGTTTGTCCCTCGTCTTCGGATTCTGCCTTTTGAGAGAAAGCTTGGCTCAAGCTAGCAAAGTTGGTAATTAAGGTTTTGTATTTGTCTTTTTGATCTGTTTTTAGATGTTCCCACATAAGCGCCCTCTTTTCTATTTTCAGTATATCAAAAGAAGATTAGTTTTTCACTAATCCCTCTTATATATTCGTTAATTAATACTGTAAAATTCGAGTTTGCCTCGTTTTTTAACCAATTTTAAATAATCTTCACCAGACAGAAGAGCTAAACCATCATCATAAGCCTTTATTCTTTCAAGAGCCTGGTCATAGCTATCCGCAAAGTCTTTCACATAAGACTGGCCCTCAAACTGTCCATTCATCTTGGTGTAGATAATGGCAATTTTTCCTGAGCGTTCAAGTTGAGATTGCCCTTGGCTTTCATTTAAGGCCTTAGCAACATTTTCTGCAATGCGTTTAATCACGGGGACAACCACACTGTTTCCAGCCTGCTTGTAGAGCTGACCATTGGAAACACCTTCTGGGATTTTAAAGGATTTAGGATAGCCTTGGACATTAAAGGTTTCTTTGGGAGTCAACTTACGAATCTCGCCACTGTCTGTCAAAATCAATGGAACATTGTGTCCACCTGTTCCCATATTGGCTGTCAAGGTAGGGACAACACCGTTTTTATTTTCACGGACATATTGACGACGCCATTGGTAAACCGTATCTTGACTAGTCACTTCAAACTTCAACTGGTCGTAGAAGTTTTGCTTGTCTTCACGGTAGTAGTAGACCTCATTTAGCTTATCGCCGAAGTTAATGACGTCTTGAAGAGTCGTAGTCAGCTTGATTTCCTCTGGAAATTCAAATAAGTCATAAGCTTCCTTGGTATCAAAACCAACAATGTAGATCCGCTCACGGTTTTGTGGGATATTTCCGTAGTCTTTCCCATTGAGAACCTTCCACTTGATGAAGTAGTTATTCTCAGTCAAGGCTTCGCGAATAACCTTGAAGGTATTGCCGTGGTCATGACCGACCATGTTCTTAACGTTTTCGATGAAAATGGCGCGAGGTTTACGCCCCTCAATCATGCGAAGCAACTCAAAGAAAAGATCGCCACGATCGTCATCAAAGCCCTTGCGATAACCCGCAATACTAAAGGCCTGACAAGGGAAACCTCCCATAATCACATCCACGCGCTCAGCTGGAATGTCCTCTGGCTGAACAGTGTGAATATCACGACCATCCAAATAGGTATCTGGATGGTTTAACTGATAAGTCTGACGCGCATACTTATCAAACTCATTGGCATACACCACTCTGAACTCGTTGGTCTGTTCAAATCCCAACTCAATTCCCCCAACACCTGAGAAGAAAGCTGCAATGTTGTACTTCTCAGGCCGGTTCGAACTTACAGAATTTGTCATGTAGTAACCTGCTTTCTAAGAAATTTGTTTAACTATACTAGTATATCATTTTTAAATTAATACTGAAATATAAACATTTTCCATATATATGATATAATGAATATATAAACTTAAGGAGGTGCATAATGCCAAAACAAGGAGATCAATTCATAGTAGAACTTAAAAAAACTAATATTGACTGGGGCACATACAGGAATACAAATTCTCGTCCTCAGATAACAGGAGAATGTTATATCCCAATTCCAAGTTCAGTAGCACATCAGTATGGAATATTTAATTCTAAACATACTCAAGGAAAAGATGTTTTAGGACAAAATATATTTAATGCTAGATCAACAGATGGATACTTCGTTGGAATAGTAAAATCATCAGGAAATTCTCGGGGTGGAGATCCCTATGCTAAAAATCTTTCTGGTCACAGAAACTTGAGAGCTTTTAACGACTGGTTCAATCAAATGAATGTAACCGTTGGGACAAGAATCAAAGTAGAGTGGACTAGTCCCGACGATATTATATTGACGATTCTCTAAATGTAATTACACAAATAAGAACCTCATGATAATAATGAGGTTCTTATTTTTATTCTCTCACTTAAGTAGATTTTGAATCTTTTCATCGACATAACTCTCATACAAATCAAAGTTTTTATTCTCTACTACTCTATCATAATATCTTACTAATTCAAAAGGTACTCCAAAATCACTTAATTTTCGAGCAGTATTAGTAAGAGCATTATACTCTAGCCTTTGTAGAAGAATTTGAATTCCAGCAACATTGTCAAAATCTTTTCTATAAACTTGTGAATAATGGAATCTATATAATAAATCAAATACTCCTAAATACTTTACAAGATGATATTTAAATGTAGTATAAATTAATTTAGAGGTTCTACTAATTGCTTTATCTTTACTCAGTTTCTGTTCCTCTACATAGTAATCCACTGTTCCTAAAAATCCATTCTGTAAATAACTTGCTAACTGTATAACAATTAAAGAGAACTGTTTTTTCCCAACTTTCTTTTCCATTAATTGTTTTAAATCAGAATTAGAAACAAATTCAGAACAAATATTAATAACCGTTTGAAATCCTTCCCAATGAATTTCTTTACCTTTAGATGTATTTAAGACTCGCTTTAATTGTTCGATTTTTTGAAACTCTGCTGGGGACATTTTTTTAATTCGATTATAAATAGAGATTTTATCCAAAGGGCCTATCGCTTTATATGAATGAAAAATAAAATTTGGTAATCCCGATTCTTGTTTTGCCTCATTGATTTCATCTTTAAACTTTCTATCATCATCTGTCAAAAATTCATCTAAAGTTACTTCTAAATCAATGTCAGTTTTATTGTGATGATTATCATAATTTTTATGTTCAATTTCTGCCTGTTGCGAATTAATTAGAGTTTCAAATTGTTTTGTTAAATCAATAACATTACCACTATAATGGACATTAAAACGACCTGCTCTCCCAGCAATATTTTTAGCATCAAACTGTTTTAGTCTCTTTTTCCCCTTTTTGATAGCAGTAACAATCAAATTTTTGGCAGTCGTATTCACACCTTCAGTAATTGTTGTTGTAGAAAAAAGACATTGTAAATCACCTTTATTGAACAAATTAATTAATTCATTCTGAATATATTTTGGTATCCCTGCATGATGAATTCCGATTCTCTTTTCAAGTGCTCTATATAGAATCCAATCATACCCAAAGGTGTTTCCCACATGATTCAAAAAAATAGAATATAGTTCCTCATCTTCGCTATAATGTTTTTCTGAGATAAGAGAAAGATATTCATCATTTTCCAACAAATGATTTGCTAGTCTTTCTACCTCTGACTTTCTTCCACAATAAATCAAAGTATTATCATCTATTTTTACAATTGTTTGTATTACTTTATCTTGTAATGATGAAGCACCATTATCTAATCTATATTTTATATTTCCAAGTTCAAACTTATTTCTATCAATATGTGTAATATTCTTAGACACAATCTCAACATCATTATATTCAAGTATTTTAAATTTGTTAAATAGAGTAAAATTATTAAATGAATTTATTTCTGTTTCAAGTTTTTGAAATTGAATATAAGGCCCAGCAAGTAAAATATCTTTACTATTGCGACATACATATTCTAAAGCAAGTCTATAGGCAGTATCCCTTTCATTTTCTTCTGGAGTATCATTATCTATAATGAAATCATTATCTATTTTATATATTTCATCTACGAAAGAAAAATTAAAATATCTAGTGTTATTATCTAAAAATGACAGATATCGTTCAGGAGTGTAAATAAAAATATTTTTTTCGCCAAGTTCTTCCTCGGATATTTCGCTTAGTGTATGTATTTTATATGTAGAGAAAAATTCATCATTTTGCAACTTTAAATAATTTTCTGATAACAAGCTAATAGTAGGAAAAATTAACAATATGTTAGAATATCCCATCTTTTTTATAATTGCATAAACAATAAAAGTTTTACCAAATGAAGTTGGGGCAGAAAGGATATACCTATTATCAAAATGGAATTCAAATAATTCTAGAACTTCTTTTTGATATTTATGTAACATATAATTATTCAAAGTTAAATGTGCTTCATTTAAAAACGAGCTTATGGATAATAAATTCATATCCTCTTGATTTATTTCATTACCTTCTTGATATTTTCTTTCAAGTAGCTCAAAGTATTGTGGTACTCCAGCTTCATTTGCTATATAACGCAAAAAATTTAAATCACTACTTGTAAGTTCGTCTATTTTAACAGCGTCGTAATAGTCACAAGTTGCCTTGACAAAGATACCTCTTCTTTCAGGGTATCGTTTGTATAAATTCAATTCCTTAATTAGATGAGCGGTTCTTTCGTTTCTATCCATTCAATCACTTCTTCCTTTAATTTATTAGAATCATCAACAGGTAAGAGCATTACAAAAATACTTAGATTAATTTTTACAGCCGGCATAACTGTGGATTTAGACAGCTCATCATTAATTTTCTTCACACAAGAAGCAATTGATTTTTCATAACTAAAAGTATCTTGTTTCTGATATGCTATAAAAATTGGATATATTAATTCTATATGGTTAGCTGTTAATTCGTCTATAAGAATAATTTCAGGATTGTCTTCCCAGTTTTCTATTATAGTATCTAAAGTAGTATGCGACTTAGAAATATTCTTTTTTTCTTTGATAATTGCGTACAAGTGATCATTTAAATAACTATCTGAAAGTGAGCTATTCATTTTAGAAATAACAGATTTAATCCCTGAGGAAAATTTTTTATGGAACTTAGCTTCACCAAACCAAAGTTCCAAGATTCCATTATTATCCACTAAATGAAACGCATCAAATCCTTTTGCTTCAGCTTTTTCAAGAGGAGAATAAAAATAACCTCTAGCAATTAAAACATCCGTATGGAAATAATTTCTTAAAAATAAATCTAAAAGTACTTCACCATAAAATCCATATTGAAGTTTGGTTGAAGATTTATCATCTTTATCATACCTCAGTTTAAGTTTAATTGCCTTTGTTTGTTCTCTATCTAATTTACTATAGTCAATCTCAGATTCATTTTCAGCAAATTCAATTATTCCATTATAAATAATTTTTGAAATATCATTATCATTACCTTCAAAGCAGTACTCATTTTTCCCTTTACTTGTTAAATTGCTTTTATTTATAGAAATTGAACTTCCCTTACCGTTTGTAAAATTAAAAGGTAGCTTATATTTCAAAACAATAGAATTATTAATTAAATCTTGAAGTGTTTTTCTCAAAATTACTTTTCCTTCTGATCAATTTTCAATTTCATTATACCAAAAAACACGGCTCATCACCGTGTTTCTATGTTTATTTAACCAACTTCTTCATCTCATCAATACGCGCTACGGTCGCATCGTACTTGGCTTGGTAGTCGGCTTGTTTGTCGCGTTCTTTTTGGACGACTTCTGGTTTGGCATTGGCTACGAAGCGTTCGTTAGAGAGCTTCTTGCCGACCATATCCAGTTCTTTTTGCCATTTAGCCAGTTCTTTGTCGAGACGAGCCAGTTCCTCTTCGACATTGAGGAGGTCTGCCAGTGGCAAGTAGATTTCTGCTCCTGTGATGACGCTTGACATAGCCAGTTCAGGTGCAGGGATGGTAGATGCGATTTCCAAGTGTTCTGGATTTGTAAAGCGTTTGATGTAGTTGACATTGCTGTTAAAGAAGGCTTCCAAGTCGCTATCGCTTGTCTTAACAAGGATTGTGATAGGTTTGCTTGGAGCTACGTTTACTTCCGCACGCGCATTACGAACAGCACGGATCAAGTCTTTGAGGCTTTCTACTCCTGTGTGAGCAGCAAGATCTTCAAAGGCTGGATTGACAGTTGGGTATTCTGCTGTAACGATAGAACCTTCTGAGATTTGTCCAAAGATTTCCTCTGTCACGAATGGCATGATTGGGTGAAGGAGACGAAGGATCTTGTCCAAGGTGTAAAGGAGAACAGAACGTGTGATAACTTTCTCTTCTTCGTTATCGCTATAAAGGACTTCCTTGGTCAATTCAACATACCAGTCCGCAAACTCATCCCAGATGAAGTTGTAGAGGATATGTCCAGCAACACCAAACTCAAACTTGTCAAAGTTGGCAGTAGCTTTTCCGATAGTTTCATTGAGGTTGTGGAGAATCCAGCGGTCTGTGACATTTCCAGCTTCCTTGTTAACAACTTTTTCGACATTGGCAGTTGCTTGCTCGAGGGTCAAGCCTTCATTGTTCATGAGGATATAGCGAGAGATGTTCCAGATCTTGTTAATGAAGTTCCATGAAGCATCCATTTTCTCGTAAGAGAAGCGTACGTCTTGACCTGGTGCAGAACCGTTTGAAAGGAACCAACGAAGGCTATCTGTTCCGTACTTATCAATAACATCCATTGGGTCAATCCCGTTACCAAGAGATTTCGACATCTTGCGTCCTTGCTCATCACGAATAAGACCATGAATCAAGGCATTTTTGAATGGCGACTTGCCAGTAAATTCCAAACCTTGGAAAATCATCCGAGACACCCAGAACGGAATAATATCATAACCAGTCACCAAAGTTGATGTTGGGAAGTAACGTTTGAAGTCTTCTGAGTCGACATCCGGCCAGCCCATGGTAGAGAATGGCCAAAGAGCCGAACTGAACCACGTATCCAAGACGTCTTCTTCCTGAGTCCAACCGTCACCTTCTGGAGCTTCTTCGCCGACATATATTTCACCCTCAGCATTGTACCAAGCAGGGATTTGGTGACCCCACCAGAGCTGGCGAGAGATGACCCAGTCGTGGACATTTTCCATCCATTGGAGGAAGGTATCGTTGAAACGAGGTGGGTAGAATTCTACCTTGTCCTCTGTGTCTTGGTTGGCAATAGCATTCTTAGCCAATTGGTCCATCTTAACGAACCATTGCGTAGACAATCGTGGTTCAACCACAACACCTGTACGCTCTGAGTGACCAACACTGTGGACACGTTTTTCGATTTTAACAAGGACACCGATTTCTTCCAACTTGGCAACGACTGCCTTACGAGCTTCAAAACGGTCCATGCCTGCAAATTCAAAGGCCAAGTCATTCATGGTTCCGTCATCATTCATGACGTTGACTTGTGGCAAGTTATGGCGTTGACCAACCAAGAAGTCGTTTGGATCATGGGCAGGCGTGATTTTCACGACACCAGTACCAAATTCAGGATCTGCGTGTTCGTCTCCAACGATTGGGATGAGTTTATTAGCGATTGGAAGGATGACGTTTTTACCAATCAAGTCCTTGTAGCGTGGGTCTTCTGGATTGACCGCAACAGCTACGTCCCCAAACATGGTCTCAGGACGAGTTGTCGCAACTTCAAGGGCGCGTGAGCCATCTTCCAGCATATAATTCATGTGGTAGAAGGCACCTTCGACATCCTTGTGGATAACTTCGATATCAGAAAGGGCAGTGCGAGCAGCTGGGTCCCAGTTGATGATAAACTCACCACGGTAGATCCAGCCTTTCTTGTAAAGGTCCACAAAGACTTTGCGGACAGCTTTTGACAAACCTTCATCAAGCGTGAAACGCTCACGAGAGTAGTCTACAGAGAGCCCCATCTTGCCCCATTGTTCCTTGATAGTAGTGGCATATTCGTCTTTCCATTCCCAGACCTTATCGAGGAATTTCTCACGACCTAGGTCATAACGTGTAATGCCCTCTCCGCGCAAGCGCTCCTCAACTTTAGCCTGAGTGGCAATCCCCGCGTGGTCCATCCCTGGAAGCCAAAGGGTATCAAAACCTTGCATACGTTTTTGACGGATGATAATATCCTGCAAAGTCGTATCCCAAGCGTGACCAAGGTGAAGTTTACCAGTTACGTTTGGTGGTGGAATAACGATAGAATAAGGCTTAGCCTTTTGATCTCCTGAAGGCTTGAAAACATCAGCATCAAGCCATTTTTGGTAACGACCAGCCTCAACCTCGGCTGGATTGTATTTAGGTGAAAGTTCTTTAGACATGTGTTTGTCCTTTCTCTATTTTATTCATTTTATTTTGAATTTGCTTAGCAGCTTCTTTTGCAGTCAAACTCGTATTATTTATTTTAAGGTAGTGGTGCAACTCATTCGGTTGATGTTGGGAATTTAATTGAAGTGTTTCAGCGGTCTCTAAAATTTCTCTTTCAGATACCTCAATATGTCGTTTTAAGGGTTTGTACTTTAATCGATTCTCCGTTTGATTTCGACGTAAACGCTCCTCAAGACTTGTTTCCAACTCAACAAACAGAATCTCTTGATGAAAGTTATCCAATAAATCCTGAATTTGCTTTAAATACATCAGCTGGTACTGATTTGAAAAATCAATTACGTCAGTTAAAATTACTGATCGCTGATTTCTTGCACTTGCTCCAAGGAAAGAAAAGGTGATTCCACGAACAAATTCCCACATTTCCTCTGTAAAGTCCTGATAGATTTCTAATGCAAAATCGATGGCTTGATGGTTATAAAAGAGGGTAGAATCCGTCAGTCGAGATAGTTCTTGACCAATGGTCATTTTTCCTGAGGCCGGAGCACCAATGATGAAAACATGCATCAAATTACCTCCCACTCACTCCTCAGCAAACCATATATCAGACTGTCACAGCGGTTTCCTTGAACATCTTTACGGTCTCGGATACGAGCTTCGAGGGTAAATCCAAGTTTTTCTGCAACTCGTTTACTTTGGACATTATAACCAAAACAAGTCAATTCAATCTTGTGAAGACCTAGTTCTCTAAAAGCTAGGTCAATCAAAGCTCGCGCTGCTTCTGGAACATAACCTCGACCCCAATAGTCTGGGTGCAAGGTGTAGCCAATCTCCAGTACATCGTCTTCGTGCCGATGGTTGAAATCAACAGAGCCGATGACTTTATCGGTTCCTTTGACGACAATCCCATAGCCAGCTGGGAGATTGTCCTTTTGATTGCGTTCTGGAAGGATATGCTCCAGATAGTAAACCTCATCTTCAAGGGTTTTGACTGGAGGAAAGCCTGCTGGATAGGCGACCTCTGGCAAACTAGCATAGGCATGGATATCTTCAGCGTCAGTCACTGTACGAACTCGTAGGACGAGTCGTTCGGTTTCTAATCGTTCTGGCAATTCAGCTCTTGACATCCTTCTTCCTCGCTTTCTTGATAAAGCTTCCCATGGGATTGACTCGGTCATCTAGATAACGATAAACGCGCTGATGCCCGTCCCCCATAAAGTAAGTCGGCGCAAAACGGTCATTTTTAAAATGTCCCTTATCATCCAAGAGTTCAGAATTAACCAGTCGCTCGATAATCTTGGCAAAGATGTGACAAATACCGTCTTCCTCAATAATTCTATCAACTTGACATTCTAATACGACTGGACAAGCCTCTAAAATCGGAGACTGAGTCTGTTCAGAAATCTCGTGGTCTAGCCCCAGGTGTTTCAATTTCTCTCGATGACTGATAAAACCAGCCTGCTCCATCTCGAGCATGAGATTTTCATCAGGAATATTCACAGTAAACTTCTGGTAATGCTTGATTTGCTCAGCCGCATTTTCCTCAGCTCCGACACCAATGACTAGCCAATCTCCCAAGCTATAAGAGGAGCTACAGGTCGTAATATTGTGTCCAAAATTCTGATCCTGATATCCCAAAATGAAAATAGGAAAGCCATAATAGAGTTTACTTGTTTTAAAAGATTGCTTCATGACAACCTCCTTTGACCAAGATACAAAAGAAAAACCCTGCCATCTACATGACAGGGACGAATGTGTTTATCCGCGGTACCACCCAAATTCGGGCAAGGCCCGCAACTCTCGTCTTTAAAATAAAAAGACAATTTTATTTCATTTTTCATCCATTAGCAACCAGTTTTGACACATTTGTGGACTTCTCAGCACCGCCACTTTCTGTAAAATGTGGGATTCAAAACACCTCTAATGGCTTTATTGTAACAAGATTTTGACGGAAATGCAAGGATCAAGAAAAATTACTTGAACTTGATGCCATTTTCCTTCAATTTCTTAATAGTAGCTGGGCCGATTCCTTTCAAGGCAAGGAGTTCTTTTTCAGTCCAGTTTTTGAAATCTGACGCAGACTTGATTCCTTCATCATAGAAAGTTTTGGCACGGTCAAGTGGAAGTCCACCCAAGTTTGCTGCAAAATCTTCTACAGAATTGGCTACTTTTTGAGCTTGCTCTTTGGTAGCTTCTACTGCTTGTTCAACTTTTTTAGAAACAGCCTTACCAGCTTGGCTTGCTGACTGCTCAGCACGTTTTACGACTTTTTTTGTCTCTTCTACAACCTTAGTCACAGTACTTGAAAAAGCACCTGCACGACGGAGGCTATTTCGTAATTGTTTTTTACGATTGAGTTTCTTTGACATGATAAAATCCTTTCAATAAAAAACCCCTGCTCTGACAAGGATTTAATATAAATATTCTATCAAGATTTTAGTAAAAAATCAAGAATCTATCTCGTTTAATAATTTCGCTCACCAAACAAGCCATCTGGCAAGTCATGAAATCCCTTGCCTGCTTTGAAGTTTTCAAACTTACCAAGCAAGAACTGATAAGCATCCAAGCGGCTTTCGTAGCGAATCATGGCATCTTTGGCACGTTCGTCTTGGTCTTCTTCGTAGACTTTTTGACTTTCCTTGTGCGCCATGTCGTTGATCATGATCTGGGTATTCACCCAGGCCTCAAATTCCTTCATAAATTCTTGTTCGTAACTCATTTTTTCTCCTTATTCTAATCCACGGAAATAGTCCGTGTCAATCTCACGGTAGGGCTGGATATCCTGAACGTACTCCAACACACCTTGGAATTCTCCCTCTTCATCGTGCACTGCTGCGTAGGTGATGTGGACAAACTTACCTCGCGACTCAGACTTGAACCACATTTCATACTTGTCTTTGCTTCCCTCACGAAGCCCCTTCATGATAGTTTTGACCTTGTCCAAGTACTTAGGCGGATGGCAGAGTTCGACATTGCGCCCGACTTGAGACGGTGTCCGTTTGAAAATCATCTCATCAGCCGGCGTATTGTCATTGTAATACTGGAAAATATCGTCTTTATTGACAAAGGTAATCTCCATAGGGAGGTGATTGAGGATGAGATTGGCCTGCTCGACCGAGAGATAGCCATTGCCAAAAGCCTGTTGACTATGGCGGTCCAGCACTGCTTCCTTTTCCTTAGGGGTAAAGGTAATGGTAAACTGTCCTTCTGGCATATCGATAACCTGCTGAACTTGTCCCTCTGCCGTACCTAGCTGAATAGGCTCCTCTGCAATCTTTTCCTCAACAAAACTCTGTCTTTCTGGCACCCATTTCTCAGACGGACGGATGATGGCATAGCCATAGGCATCGCTCTCCTCCGCAATCTGAAGCCAATCATCCTGAGTGAAAGACTCAAGGAGAATCATGAGAAGGATGGACTCTTCCTTGAAAATCATACTTTCAAAC
This sequence comes from Streptococcus mitis, assembly GCF_946190155.1. Lineage (GTDB taxonomy): Bacteria > Bacillota > Bacilli > Lactobacillales > Streptococcaceae > Streptococcus > Streptococcus mitis_CL. The sequence continues at coordinate 182,480 of NZ_CAMHZL010000004.1, read as the reverse complement.
TCTGTCGCAAAGGCTTCAAAAGCTTCTTTTACGCTGCCAATTGACACTTCTGGTAGTGACTTGGCTGTCGCTAAAGCTGTTTGAAAGAGTTCCCTGATCTGATCATCCACTCCCCACATGACCTTAGGAGGTGAATCGTGACCATAGCGCTCCATGATAGGAAAGAAGAGCTCTTCCTTGCGCTGGTAGTGGATATCAAATTGCCCCAAAAGTCCCATTTGACGGACCAAACCCTTGCGCATCTCCACAAGCATTTCTTCATCTTCCGTAGTCTCATAGGTATCTAACAATCTCCGAATGCGAATCAAGGCTGCACGGAGGGCCAGATTTTCATCCTTGAAGACGCGAACTGGGTGGCCAGGATGCTCGGTATCCTCTACTTCAACGCCCTTAACAGCGTTTTTAAAAAGATTGGCATGGACATCACAGAGCTCCATGACATCTTCAAAGGTAACACCCGAGTCTGAGTTCATCAGCTCGTGCTCCATGAGGGAAATCTCTATAGCTGAGACACCCGCAAAGGTCGCATCAAAACGCTCCTGAACCGACTCAGGAGAGGCACCATTGTGCAATTCTAACAAAATATCCCGCAGGACATGAATCCGTTCATCTGCCATTAGTCTAACCCAATCACTTCGTAGCCGTTTGCTTCCAGTGTGCGGACGATCTTGTCCATAGGAGTTCCTTCAAGCTTAGAACCCTGTTTAAGTGATACTTTACGACCAACTGTATTGCGCATCAAGGGATTGGCAAGAGGTTTAAAACCTAGCTCCACTAGAATTTCCAAGACTTCTGGATGCTTATCCACCACTTCTGCAACGGGAATTGACACATCGATGATATTGTCCATGACGACCTCCATTGTATGTTCTAAAATGATTTTACTGCTTATATTATACCATATGGAGAGAGATTAAAAAACTAGCAGTAGAGTTCCTGCTAGTTCTCTGCGACTTGGATTACCATCTAGATAAGTTTAAAGAGCCAATCTAATATTTTAAATAATAGCTTGTAAAACAGCAATTGGACTGCAAAAGAGATGATCATCCAAAAGAATTTCACAATCCCAATAATCGGTTTAATAAAAAGAATAGCAAGAAGACCCAAAAAAAATTTCATTCTCTCTCCTCTGGCTTAATGAGCCACCGAGCCGTATCCATTAACTTGTCTGCAATAAAAAGTTTCCCCAGACAGACAACGGCATTATCATCTTTCTTTATCGTTTTCATTACTTTTACACCTTGCATGGTCAAAAAGTAATTACCATAGATTTTAGCAAAAGCTTTGATAGGGTTCATCTCACTCACCCTCGATTATTTCAACCTCTTTTCGGATTGTTTCAACATCTTCTTGATATTGAACTTCACTATAGTTTACTAGTTTGGACAACTCTTTTTGTAGCCTTTCACCCATTGTTTTCATAGTTGCAAAGGTTAATCCTCCAGAAATCAAACCACCTAGAATTGGAACTACGATTCCCAATCCTTTTGTCAATCCTCCTTTTGTCAAGTTAACACCGAAAACTTTCAAGACTTTTTCCAAAACAGGATACCAAATCGTCTTTGTAAATGCTTTTTTGTTCACTACATTTATCATTTTTTTAGTTACTATAACACCACTAAAGCGAAGTAGAGCACCTGCACCATCAACCCCTAACATCACACCAAGATACAGAAAAAGTGTTTTTTGGGCTTCTTCACTCAATTCCTCTCGTGAGGACCAAAGATCATCAAAGCCGTATATATAACCTATTTCTTGAGCTAATTTCAGAGAAAAACCGTAAAATTGAGCAACATCAGTGGGAATAGTAATAGCCATGGCAATCCCACCAGGTAAACCTGCCAAAATAGAAGCCCCACTCGCGAGTAATACATTTTCATTAATACAAGCCTTAGCTACTCGGTCCAAGGTTGCTTTAGGTAACATAGTAGCCGGACCTTGTTCTATTAACTTATTAAGGTTCTTGTGCCCTAATTCTTTGGAAAACTTTTCAACTAAAAATTTCTCACGGTCAACTTTGACTACAGGCAATTTCACCACTTGTTGTAGCACTTGCATTGCTATATCTTTTTTAGCCATATGTATCTCCATTTTTCATTCATATCAAGTTTTATCATATCATACTATTTGAGATTTACAAATTTTTAAACCGATTTTTATAAGATAAATACATCGTCAAATACCAATTATCTTACTCTGACAACTAAAAAAGAGGGTTGTCCCTCTTCTTTAGTTCTTATCAAAATTGCGTAGCATCTCGTCAATCTTGTTTCCATACTCGATGGATTCATCTTTGACGAAGATCAAATCTGGGAGATATCACTTTTTTATTCATAACGATGCTTAGTTCCTATCATTATAAATCCATAATTTCTTTTTTCTTTCGATCAAATTCTTCCTGAGATAATATACCTGCATCTAAAAGAGATTTTAGTTTTGTAAGTGCTTCGATTTGCTCATCTAATGATAGACTTGGTTTCATGGCTTTTTCATCTAAACTTTGAGCCATATTCATTCCAAATATCATTCCAGCACTATCACCTAGACCATGTTGCTCCACTCCTGATGCAATTTTTTGTTGTGCTGCAATATTAGAAGATTTCTGCGATACATCATCATAAGCTTTTAAATTCATCTTATTTGATGAAAATTGTTTAACCAGTTCCTTAGATTCTGGTGAGAACTCAATATTAGCAATGGCAACTTTTACAATCTCAAATCCAAAACGTTCTTTCCAAGTCCCTGCATACTGTCCATCATTTGATACTTGTTCCGCAAGAACTGCAGCTTGTGAGGGTAATTGTGAAATACGATAAGTTGTTGACAAAGAATTAAGTGCAACAATAAAAGATTGAAGAAATTCTGTCACTATTTGTGATCTAGCTTGAGCGCTATCAAAGGTATAATAAGTCACATTGGCAGGAAGAAAGTTTCTGATAAATTGCTTAGCATCTGTAATTTGGATAGAAAATGTTCCAAAAGCACGTACTTCTAAATCTGTCCCATAAAACAAATCATTATACATGACTGGACCGCGAGTCCCAAATTTAATATCACGAATTTCTCTCAAATTAACAAAACAAATCTGTTTTTGCTGATCACTTTGACCACCGAATCCAACACGATTAACAACATTATCAAACAGTGACTTTTTCAATCCATCACCATTAAAAACACTGCTTTCGCCATTTTGGTATTCATATCCACCTGGTTCTGTAATAATTTCCTCGATACCAGACTGACTAAAGATAAAGGCTGCAGTATTTTCTGGAATAAAAATCTTGGATCCGTTGGAAATAACACCTACAGATCCCTTCGTATTGACACCCCTACCATTATTACTTTCTTGAACAATACCTGGACTTACAGCTGTATGTTCATCAAAAGCATGAACTGTGATAATTTCTTTCCACTGATCTGCAAATGTCCCACCAATAGAATCTGTAATTGCTTTTATCAACCCCATTTAATTGCCCCCTTATAAACTCTGCTCCATATCACAATAGGCACATCTTACTGTTTGCTTCACTTGACCTGACAAAGGTGCTCCACAAAAGCTACACTTGGTTGAAATCTTTTCTGGCTCTGCATCCTTAATCCCAAGCCCTGCTTTAAAAGTGTCAAATGTATCCTTAAATGTTTCTGCCAAAACATCTGCTCCAAACAAGCTACTATCTCCCAAGGTTTCAAAATTACTTGTATCACCTGAAATCAATTTAATAATGTTCCTAGCCCACTTGTCAGTATCCTTAGTATTATTAAATGCAAAGATAGCTTGTCCGCCATTATAATAAATTTCCAGCCGTTTCACACCATTGGTTTTGGTTACTGAAACTTGAGGTTTCCCTTCAAAAATTTTAATCTGGTTAATGGGAATGGTAACTTGGTCTTTTTTCCCTCCCCACAAACCTTTTTTGATATATATTAAGTGTAGATTTGTTAAAATTAATTCATCTGTAGACAAACCATTTTTCCCAAAACTCACATGGTCACTATTCATAACCATGTATTCATGTGGCAATAATTGATAATCCATATTGAACTCCACTCTTCCTATTAAAGACTAGCTTTCCACTGCTCCACTTGTTCATGTAGATTATCACGATAATCTTTTAGAGTCTTAATCACTTCTTCTTTCCCTTGAATCGGTGCTTTCTTTAGTGGACCATATTGTTTTTTCAAATCTTCCATTTCTTTTTTGGTGCTATCTTTCAGTTCTTGGATAGTAGCACTATCTTCTAAAACAGTCCCTTTAAAGGCTTCATCTGCTTCTGTATAATAATTATCGATTATTTTCTCATTCATAATCAAGTAGTCTTCATAAGTTTTTATAGACTCAATTGTCGTATCGCTAACATCTTGTGGATTAAAATCGCTTGAACTGAGTTTTTCTTTTGCTTTAGCAAACAACCCTTTCTTCTCAGAACTACTAGATGAAGCTTCTGTTTGATTCTCACTAGAAGAGCTACTTGTTTTTTCAGAAAGAGAACTACAAGCAACTAGAGTAGAGACAGAAAGACATAGCAAAGCTAAACGACAAACTTTTTTACATTATTCATTGATAGAATCTCCTTTTATTTATGAAATCATCATATCATATTTGCTAAAAAAAAAAAGCATTTTCTAATTAGATAACATTAAAAAATACAGAATTCTAGTTAAAAGAATATTTTTCCATTTCAAATGCCACATATTTTCCTCCACCAAAAAAGAGGGTTACCCCTCCTTTTTAGTTCTTATCCAGATTGCGTAGCATTTCGTCAATCTTGTTTCCATATTCGATGGATTCGTCTTTGACGAAAGTCAAATCTGGGATTTTGTACAATTTCAAATTGCGACCAAGTTCACGTTTGATAGTACCAGTTGCTTTTTCAAGCCCGATTTGGGCTTTTTGATTATCTGAAGCAAGATTACTCAAAATGGTGTAGTAAACCTTGGCAACAGACAAGTCTCCCAGCATCTGAACATCTGTGATGGTCACACCTTGGACACGCGGATCACGGACTTTCTTTTGCAAAATCTCATTGACTTCACGCTTGATTTCCATGCCCACACGATCCGTACGGAAATGATTTGCCATGATATTCCTTTCTCTACTTTGAACCAAAAGCTAGGCCAGCAGACCTAGCTATTTTTATTAGATAGAGGAACTAGAGCCGTTTGAATCTAGGAAACAAGCCTTAGATAGAACTGAGGGCTCATCAAGGCGCTGTTGACGACGAGTCAAATCGGCTATCGTTTCTCTATTATCTCTTGATTTCTTCCATGACATAAGCCTCAATCACATCATCCATCTTGATATCATTGTAGCCATCGATCATCAATCCACCTTCACGGCCGTTTGTAACTTCTTTGACGTCGTCTTTGTAGTGTTTCAAGCTAGCAAGTTCGCCATCATAGATAACAACACCGTCACGGATAACACGGACTTTAGAGTCACGGGTAACCTTACCGTTGATAACCATGAATCCACCGATAGTTCCCACTTTAGACACCTTGAAGGTTTCACGAATAACTGCTTCACCGATAACTTTTTCTTCGAATTCTGGATCAAGCATCCCTTTCATGGCTTCTTCCATCTCTTCGATAACCTTGTAGATAATGCTGTGAAGACGGATTTCAACATCGTCAGCTTCTGCTTGTTGACGAGCTTGTGGTGTAGGGCGTACGTTGAAACCAACGATGAAAGCATTTGAAGCTTCGGCAAGGGTCACGTCAGATTCGTTGATGGCACCGACTGCCGAGTGAACGATGGTAACTTTGACACCTTCCACATCAATTTTTTGAAGTGAAGCAGAAAGAGCTTCAACAGAACCTTGTACGTCGGCCTTGATGATCACGTTAACTGATTTAAGTTCACCAGCTTTAAGCGTATCAAAGAGGTTTTCAAGGCTGACACGTTGGGTAGCTTGACGTTGTTTCATGAGGGCACGTTTGGCACGCTCTTCACCTGCTGCACGCGCAGATTTTTCATCTTCGTAAACGGCAAAGTGGTCACCTGCCATTGGCGCTTCGTTCAAACCTGTGATAGAGACTGGTGTTGATGGGCCTGCTACCTTAACACGACGACCAAGGTCATTAGTCATAGCACGGACACGACCGAAGGTATTTCCGACAACGATTGGGTCTTGAACATTCAAGGTTCCTTGTTGAACAAGAAGGGTTGCGACCGCACCTTTTCCTTTATCCAAGCGAGCTTCGATAACGGTACCTATCGCACGCACTGTTGGGTCTGCCTTGAGTTCTTGGATTTCAGCTACAAGAAGGACTGTTTCCAACAATTCTTCGATGTTTTGGTTAAATTTAGCTGAGATTTCAACAAATTCAGAATCTCCACCCCAAGCAGTTGACATAACTCCATGCTCTGCCAATTCACCGATAACGCGTTCTGGGTTGGCACCTGGTTTATCAATCTTGTTGATGGCTACGATGATTGGAACGTTGGCCGCTTTTGAGTGGTTAATGGCTTCGATAGTCTGAGGCATAACCCCGTCATCTGCCGCTACGACCAAGATAGTAATATCGGTAACAGATGCACCACGCGCACGCATAGATGTAAAGGCCGCGTGTCCTGGTGTATCAAGGAAGGTAATCTTCTTGCCATTTTCCACGATTTGGTAGGCACCGATATGCTGAGTGATACCACCCGCTTCACCTGTCGCAACACGAGAGTTACGAAGGGTATCTAGGAGGGTTGTTTTACCGTGGTCAACGTGTCCCATGATAGTTACAACTGGTGGACGCTCAACCAATTCATCTTCATTGAGATAACCATCTTCGACAAAGAAACGTTCGATATCGGCATTATCAACTTCAACTTTTTGTTTGGCTTCGATACCATAATCCACCATGAGGAGTTCAATTGTTTCCCCATCCAAAGATTGGTTTTGTGTGGCCATGACACCCATCATGAAAAGTTTCTTAACGATTTCAGCTGGTTCACGTTTGATACGTTTTGCGATTTCCGCAACGGTCATACCATCTGTATACTCAAATTCTGTTGGCAATTCATGGAATTTACGTTCTGTAACAGGTTTTGGAGTCTGATTACGGTTGTTCTTGTTATTGCCTTTTTTGTTCTTTTTGTTGTTATTCCAGTTACTATTTCTTTGATTTCTCACTTGATTTTGACTACTTCGATTCTTTTGTTGTTTTCTAGGACCATCTTCTTCGCGATCGTAATCATCGCGCTCTTTGTCTGGTCGGGCTTGCTTCTTACGACGTGTATCCACTGCAACTTCTTTTTTCACAGGAGCTGTTTCAACCACTGCTTGAACTTGTTGCGCTTGTTCAGCTAACTTAGCAGCTTCTTCAAAGATTTCCTCTGGCTCCTTGCGTTTGTTAGCTTGAGCCAAGGCTTCTTTGGCAGCCTGAGTCTGCTTGAAACGTTCCTCGCTTGAACGAGCGTACTCTGCGTTTTGCTCTGCTTTCAATGCTGCTGCACGAGCTTTAAAGTCAATGCGTGGAGCCGCTTGATTTGGACGCTTGTCCTCTTGTTGACGGCGCTCATTCCCACGATTTTGCTGACCTTGCTGTTTCTTAGCTTGATCATTAAAACGGCGATTGTCGCGGTTGCCTTGACCTTGTTTTCCACCATTACGGCCGTCGTTTTTCTGACGGTTGCCGTTTTGTTGTTGGTCACGGTTATTGCCCTTATTTTGCTTACGTCGCTCTGCCTGCTCTTTGGCACGGGCTTCACGCTCAGCCTTGAAATTACGGCTTTGCGGTTTAGCTGCTACTTTTTCTGTTTTAGGAGCGACTGGCTCAGCAGGTTTTACCTCTTCCTTTGCTACAGCTGGTTTAGCTGGCTCAGATTTTTCGGCTTTCTTTTCTGCACTTGCTTTTGGTGCTGCAGGTTTTGCTTCTGCTTTCGGAGCAGCAGGCTTAAAGCTTGCAGCGATTTTTGCAGCGACAGCTTCTTCCACACTTGATGAGTGGCTTTTCACATCCAAGCCCAACTCTTTTGCACGCGCTACAACTTCTTTACTTTCTTTTCCAAGTTCTTTTGCGATTTCGTACAATCTTTTCTTAGACAAATCATGTCCTCCTCTTCTATTCCATAAGAGACCTCATTTTCTTTGTAAATCCAGCATCTGTCACAGCCAAAACCTTTCTCGATTTCCCGACTGCTATGCTTAATTCCAGTGTTGAAAACACGGTTACAATTTCTACTTGATAATAATGACTTTTATCTTGAATCTTCTTGGTCAGATTGGGGCCAGCATCATGGGCTAGAAAGACCAACTTGGCCTTGCCGTCTTGAATGGCCTTGACGACCAATTCTTCACCCGATATGATTCGGCCTGCTCGCTGAGCGAGTCCCAAGAGATTGCTTATCTTTTGCTTATTCAAGTCCTAACTCTCTTCTTTTCACTTTGTGATCCACATAAGCGATCAACTCGTCATAAAAGCTTTCTTCAACTTCCATATTAAAGCTGCGGTTAAAGACCTTCTTCTTTTTCGCCTCTAGGGCCTCTGCATTGTCTAGCTTGATATAAGCGCCGCGGCCATTGGCCTTTCCTGTCGGATCGATAAAGACTTGTCCTTCCTTGTTCTTGACAATGCGGAGCAAATCACGCTTATCAATCACTTCATTGGACACAACAGACTTGCGCAAAGGGATTTTTCTCGTTTTCATCTTTCCCTCCTCTAGCAGCTTTTATTCTTCTACAGTATCGTTTTCTGCTTCCAAATCTACCGAACCAGCTTCTTCCATAGCTTCAAATTCGCTAGCAGACTTGATATCGATACGGTAACCAGTCAAGTGGGCTGCCAAGCGAACGTTTTGCCCACGACGACCAATAGCAAGAGAAAGTTTGTTATCAGGAACAACCACCAAGGCACGTTTGCTGTCGTTTTCATCAAAGATAACTTGGTCAACCTCAGCAGGAGCGATGGCATTGTATATAAATTCAGCTGGATCTGCTACCCACTCGATAACGTCGATGTTTTCTTCGATTGGCACCATACGGTCACTCTTGGCATCATAACGAGCTGGGTGGAATTTGCTGGTAATCTTCTTGATATTAGCACCACCACGTCCAACGATTGTACCGATAGCATCCACGTTTGGATTATGACTGCGAACGGCAACCTTCGTACGGTCACCAGCTTCACGAGCCACGCTCATGATTTCAACAGTTCCATCATAAACTTCTGGAATTTCTTGCTCCATCAAACGTTTGATCATTTCTGGATGGCTACGGCTAACAAAGACGTTGACACCGCGAGGGTTGTCTTCTACCTTGTAGACATAGACTTCGATACGATCATGAGAAGCAAAAACTTCACCAGGAATTTGGTCTTGTTTTGACAATTGGGCTTCGATGCTGCCGAGGTTGACATAGATAAAGCGGTTGTCAAAGCGTTCTACAGTACCAGACATGATTTCTTGCTCATGTTCTTTGTAAGTATTGTAAGTGATGGCACGTGTTTGCTTGCGCATTTTTTCCATGATGGTTTGTTTGGCAGATTGAGCTGCTACACGACCAAACTCAGCAGGTGCTTCTTCAAACTTGATTTTGTCACCAAGCTCATAGGCTGAATTAATGGCAAGAGCATCTTTCAAGCTGATTTCCAAACGGCTATCAAATACTTCATCAACCACTTCACGGACAGTATAAACGGTAAAATCACCTGTTTTTTCGTTGAAGTCAATAGCTACGCTGTCTGATTGACCATAGCGTCTGCGATAAGCGGAACGAAGCGACTCTACTACTGCGTCGATGATGTCTTCTTTTTTGATTCCCTTGTCTTCTTCCAAAATGCGGAAGGCCTCTAGCATTTCTTTACTCATGTTTTCTTCACTTTTGAATCCTCAAAAGCTATCCTTTCTTTTTCTATAATTTAACTGCTAAACGTGCTTTTGATACTAAACTGTATGGAATTTGGACGGTTTTCTTACGCGTCTTGTCCATATATTCCATGGTCAACTCGTCCTCTTCAAAGGCCAACAGGGTTCCTTCAAAGACTTTTTGCTTATCGATGGCTTGGTAGAGCCCGACATGGATGTATTTCCCAACCGCTCCAGCTACGGCATCCTTGGTTTTCAAAGGACGTTCCAAGCCTGGACTGGTGATTTCTAGGAAATATTGTTCTGGGAAGGGATCTGGCTTGATGGTGTCTAGGACAGGACTGATAATTTCTGTCAAGTCTGCTGTGTCGTTCAAGGTAATTCCTTCAGGTTTATCTACAAAAATACTGAGAATCATGTCACTGCCAATCTTTCCATACTCGATATCCACGAGTTCGAAAGGTGCTTGGATGACAGGTTCTACAACTTCTCTGACTAATTCTACGATTGTTGCGATTGCGTCCACCTCCTCATAAGCAAGAGGCGAAGATATTTCCCCGCCTCTCTTTTCATATTCTTACTCTTAGTATAGCACGTTTGCCAGCTTATGTAAAGCAAAAGCACTTATACAGCCTGATTTCAGGCTATTTCTTAAAATTCTGCCTCAACACGGTAGATAACTTGCCCCTTGTTGGAGAATTTTTGCTCGTATTCTGTCATGACATTGCCTTCAAAATCACTGGCATGTAAATCAAGCCAGACACCATTGAGCTTCATGCCATACTGAGAAAAGCTCACTAAACTGTACTCAAACAAGCCACGATTATCCGTCTTGAAATGAATTTCTCCATTTTCAGGCAAGATACGTTTGAAGGTATCCAAGAAGGTCTTGTAGGTCAAACGACGCTTTTCATGGCGTTTTTTAGGCCAAGGATCTGAAAAGTTCAGATACAAACGATCAATCTCACCGTCTTCAAAGTAGTCAGTCAAGTCAGAACCATCTACCCACAAGAGCTTGATATTAGGCACTCCAACTTCAAGCACCTTGTCCAAAGCGTAGCTCAAAACAGACTTTTGAATATCAATCCCGATATAGTTGATGTCAGGGTTTTGCTTGGCCATACCCGAAACAAAGGCACCCTTTCCACTTCCAACTTCCACATGAATGGGATTATCATTACCAAACAAGTCCCGCCATTTTCCCTTGGCTTCCAAGGGATTGAGGACCACATACTGGGGATTTGCCTCTAGTAATTCTGTCGCCCCTTTACGATTTCTAACTCTCATCTTCTCTTTCCATACTTGTCTCGGAAGTGGCGCAAGCCATGAATCTCCCGATTGACATTTTCTAAATCTTGGTTCATATAATACTTGGAAATCTGGCTCAAATAAGACAATTGACCGTACCAATACAATTTATTTAATACCGTTTGATTGTACTTGTAACCGTAGTAGGTCAACCATTCCTTCCACTGATGTTCTGGAATATAATGGCAGAGCATATGGGCCACATCAAACATGCGGTCGGTCAAGCGAACCGAATCCCAATCCACCAAATAAATCAAGCCACTATCTGTCTCAATCCAATTACTATGTCGTACATCTCCATGGACAATGGTCGCATGGTCCTCTCTAAATCCTGGAATAGTCTGACGTAAATCAGCCATCACTTCACTGATAAAATGATTTTTACGCAAAGCATCTGGAGCCGTTTCTTGCCAAGACTGCAGTAAATCTACAGGTGTTTCCATGGCATATCCCAAACGACTCAACTGTGTCATCAACGGACGTGAGCGATGAAGACGGGTTAAAATATTGACGATTTGTTTACGATTCATATCATAGGGGGTCAATATCTTGCCTGTCAACCATTCTTGAGCACACATATCACGCCCATCTGCCAAACGGCGACTCCATAATAATTGTGGAGCAATTTGTTCTCTAGCTAGACCAGGTAGGATTGGAGAGGTGTTCATTTTTACAAAGATGCGCTTCCCATCAGGATAGCTACCCATATAAGCCTTGCCACTTTTCCCAGGTATGGGAGTCAGTGTTAGCTCATTATCACCCAAATCCATTTCTTTCCTCCGTATAAAGTTTCCTTACTATTCTACTAGTTTTTGGCCTATTCGTCAACCGCTCCACGCCCGATTCTCAAAGAAAAGCATCTCAATCGGCTCAGGCTATCATTATAACTTGAAAAAGGTAAGCACCGTCTTCTGCTTACCTTTTCATGATTTTTATAAATAATATAAGAGTGGCCAAGCATTGTAAAACATGTGAACTAGAGTAGAAACCCATAGGTTTTGGCTCTTTTTATAAGCAAAGCCCAGTAACAAGCCCCCAAGTAGATAAAAAATAAACGAAGGGACATTAGAAGGTCCATGCATAAAAGAAAAGAGAGAGGAAGTCAGTACAATCCCTAACCAAGAATTGTCAAAAACCGCACCTTGAAGAAGTCCTCTGAAAATGAGTTCCTCCTGGATGGGTCCAAAAACTGAGGAAGTCAAAATCAAAGACAGGGAAATTCCTCTGCTGACTTCCGCCAAGTGTTGAACTCCTGCGCCAGAAGAAACAGCGAAGAAATGAATATAAACTAGCGTCTCAAGAACGCTTAGAAAAAAGATTGCAATGAAAAGCAAAAGTTGTTTCTTGCTTAACATCCCAAAAGAAACCATTTCAAACTTTCTAGCATAAGTAACACTCAGCGATGTTACAAGAAGACTTACAATAATCAATTCAGATTCATTTTGAAAAAAGTCCCCATGGTTAATCGTATAAGGAACTGTAATGACGATTAGTAGTACTAAAAATCCAAAACAAAAGGCATGAAATTTATCAAAAAACTTCATAAAATTATCCTCCTCACCAAACAGACTTCCTACACGTCATTCTTTAGTTCTAGCCTTTCCAAAACAAACCATTTTAGTAACCAAAATCCGATCACATAACCCCACCCTAAGAAGATAACCATTAAAGCCAGCATGGAATTTAGGGAATTAAAGACCACCACAGATACAAAGGTTAGCACAAAAACATTAAAAGCAATGGTGTCAGAAGCCAAGACCAGAATATAAGGTGTCAACCGGTCTAAGGTTTTGGAATCTAGGAAAAATAAGTGTTTATACATGATAACCTCCTCTTGTCAGACTATAGACCAGTCCCAGATTAATAAGAAAGCTCTTTCCTACTTTTTATAATACTTCAAACCCCAAATGAGCAAAAGCATGATAAGCAAGCATAGAATAGCACCAATATAAGCGATTAGTTGTTGATAGGATTCTCCTGCTGTGATCCCTCTATACAAACAGATAATAGACATAAAGCCTGTCAAGCCAATATACATGAGTTGATTGGTTCTAGGACTAACCAAATCATCATCTTCAAACTCTCTTATCCTCATCTCCCTAGTGAGGTAAACAGTAACCAAAATAGAAGCTAAGTTAATAACCACTAAAAGAAATTGGAAAACTAAGGAAAAATTTAAAAACTGACGAGATAGAAATAGATAAGTGGAGACAAGTAAGGGCAACTAACCTAGGAACAATCTTGCAAGAAAGATGTTCCGTTTTTTAGCAAGAAAAGTTTTCATTTCTTTTCTCCTTTCTTTTTCATTAAAGCAAAATAGATCATAACTGCAATCACATAGGCTATGGTATAAAATAGATGATACCAAGCACTTTCCCTAAGCGGATATAGAAAGATGGACATGATTAGATACAAGATGAAAATGACAAGTATTTTTTTCTTCATGAGATTTTCTCCTAAATGTTTGTTGAGCTAGAACCTTTACACTGCTAGTATAGCACTCATTTTGACCTTGGATTACTCAAATCATAAATGGTCATCAAAACATCTTAAATTGTAAAAAATTTAAAAAAGCAAGCATGAAAAACATACTTACCCTTTACACCATATTGATACCAACTTAATTTGTAGATTTTTTATCCTGCTATCACATATCATTTTGACAGGCGAAACAATATTAAAGAAACTCCCCTGTAGATTAAACTAGCGATAAAAAATCTTTTTATCTAATTACATTTATCTTTATTCTTCTTTGGAGATTTTAAAAATTTTTCCCTAATTAAAGAAGTAATAAAAGAAACAAACATACTAACAACAAAACCAATAAGAAAACTTTTGAAATCCATAATTACCTCCAAGTACAGCTCCCCTACTTACAAGTTCAAGCCTTTAAGCAACCATAATAGCCAATTGTAACATTGTTTTTGCATTCACGAGGAATACCTCTTTTTATTTTCGTCCTATTGCAATCTTAACAATGTTAGTATACTACTATATTTTAAAATTTTCTATCCAAATCACAAATGGTCATCAAAACATCTTGAATTGTTAAAAAATTTAAAAAAGCAAGCATGAAAAACATACTTGCCCTGGGGGAACTTGACAATGTGAAAATACAAAATAGAAAACTACTCACCCTCACTTCCGTATGTTCTCATATATTCTCATAATCGCAACAAGGATAGCAGCTGTCCCACTTGCCAAAGCGATAAGGGTAATGATAATGTTGAGGATTTCAGGCGTACTCCCTATTCTGTTGATAAGACGGAGTAGGGAAATAACTGTCAACTGAATCAGGAGTATTGATTCTACTCTTACCAATGAAGTCAGTCGGTTTTCAACCGCATATAAAAAAGCTGGTAATAAAACACAGGCTATAGCAATCACAAACAGGTTGCTCCCTGTTTCTTCTCCCTTGTTCACCACGGAAATCATGAGAAGATTTGATGCTATAATCAACGTAGAACAGATGATAAAAAAGGATTTCTTATTCATTTATGATACCTCAGATACTCTGGTAAAAGTCAGGCTCGATAAAGACAAACTTTGTCTGTTAACTTCTACCAATTTTTTCACAAATTTTCTAATGACCAACCGGCAGCAAGTGAACCGTTAAAACCTGACGAAAGACTTGATTTTGACAGGTGGTATTGAGACTTGTATTGGGATGACTTTCCACAATTTTCATGACGGTATAGAGACCAACTCCTCTCTCCTCCCCTTTTGAACTTGCTCCAAAGGAGAAGATTTCAGAAATATCGATGCTCTCTTCTTTGATGGAGTTTTCAATGATAAAGGTCTCCTGTACTCCATTTTTTAAAAAAGCAATTGAAACATGAGGTTGACTGGCCTCTGAACTGGCTTCAATAGCATTGTCACAAAGGATAGACACAATAGTCAGAAAATCAAGCAGGCTCATCCCCTCTACCTGAATCTCCTCTGGAACTTCGACATTAAAGACAATGTCCTTATCTCTGGCTTTTAGAAATTTTCCCGCGAGGAGACTTTTGAGGGCACGGTCCCGAACATTTACCAATCGTCCAAGGTCATATTTATTGTCCTGCAATTTTTGACTGGAATCCTTTAAGACGGAGTCGTAGACCTCTTTTATCTGCTCCATGTCCTCCTCTTCAATGCCCAGACGTAAGCTGGTTAAGAGGTTAGTGTAGTCATGGCGAAAGCTCCGGACTTCCTTGTAAAGTTCCTCTATATGCCGACTATAGCGTTCCATATCTCTGTAGCGCAAGGCCTGCTCTTGGTCCAATCTCTCATGGAGTTTGTCCTTCAAATAGGTATCCAATTTCTTGATAACCCCCATAAAAAAGAGCAAGTAAAACACTAGGATGAGATGGCGAACAGTCGTTGATTGAATACCTTGTTCATATTCAAAGAAAGACAGACTTTGCATCACTAGATAGTAAGCCCCCATTATCCAGTTAATCTTAGTCAGGGACTTTTGAAAAGCTTTATCTAGAATCTCCTTTCTCAAGTTAGTGAAATCATAGTCCAACCATTTCAAAAAGACTAAAACTATGAAGCAAACGAATATCGTCATCAATAGAAAGACAGGATTGCTATCTTTATCTACAATTTCTTGTCCCAAAAATGGAAGCACAAAATAGAAGACCCCTCTATAAAAGAGATTCACCAATATCATTGGAAAGAGACCATAAAAGAAGAGGAGTTTTTTAGGAAGCCCTCTTAACAGTAAGAGAGACAAACCTATACCGTACAAGGGTTCCATAAAATAAAATAGGAAACTATCTCCTACCATATAGCCAATCATTAAAAAAACAAAGGCCAACAGTATCTTAAAAAGAAAGGCTTTAAAAATCCTCTCAAAAGTGAGACTAATTCCATCCACCTTAAAGAAAATGACAATTTCTAGTCCATGAGTAACAAGTGTATACAATAATATCCAAGTAATATTCATAAACTCTCCTAGCTCAATGCAAGTTATTGATAGCCTCAGACACTTCCCTGACCTTATAACGCGCGATCAGACAGCTTCCACCATTGGGAAAGTAAAGCAGTTTTTCTTTCTTATCCAAACGAACTACATTGGCAGGATTGATGAGAAAAGAGCGGTGACATTGCAAGAGACGGGGTTCCTGCTTGAAAACCTCCTCTAAACTCGCTGTAAATTCCAGCCTGTCTGTCTTGGTATAGAGAATAACACGATGGGCTCTGGGCGACGTTTCGAGATAGTAGACCTCTTTAAAAGGATACTGGAATTGGGCAAATTTTGATTTAAAGTAAAAGCAATCTTCCGCCAGACTTTTACTGTCTTGACTATTGGCATAGAGAAGGGCTGTCTCGATCCGAGATTCAAACTCCTCTGCCGAAAGGGCCTTATCAATGTAGTCCAAAGCAGACACTTGGTAACGAAAGGACAGGGGCATAAACTCCGAGTGAGTCGTCACAAAGACGATTAAGGCATACGGATCCCGATCCCGAATCTTTCTAGCCACTTCTAAGCCTTTCATCTCCTCATTTCGAATCTCAATATCCAAAAAGAATAGCTGATGCGCTCCCTTCTCATGCACCTCTGCCAGCAGTTGGTCTGGCTTGCCAAAGACCTCAAAAGAGCCGGGAATGATATGGTGTTCCTTCAAGAGTTTCTCAATGGTCGTTTCAATTCTAGTCTGCTGGGAAAAATCATCTTCTAAAACAAATATTCTCATCTTCTTACTCTCCTTGTTTCGATTTCTTCCTAAAAAGAGAATAGCAAAAATACTATGATACAAGCCCACCAAATCCTAAACAGGCCTTTAACGCTCCTGAAAGGTGTCTTGTTCCTCAAATAAGCATGATAATCTTACCACTATTTTATCATAAAATCTTAACAGTACCATTCAGGAAATTTCAAGAACAATTAGAGATTTGATGGTGAAAAAGGAGATAAAAGTGATAAACTGACAGTATCAAAACACAGTTGCTAGAAACAAGACTAGCACCCAGATTAAAGGAGGAATTCTCATGACAGATACAGACCCTATCAAAAGAGCTCAGGCTTTGATTACTGACTTAAATAAAGCCTACCAATCATGCAAGCAGGCAACCGCTGACGACGTCCGCTTTCAGGATCAACTAAACTCTATTCTTGGTTTCCTAGCCAAGACTGAGACAGTGGATAATCGAGTCTTGATTGAACTGGAAAAATTTTACCAGACTTCCAGTCTTCTCATGGGACTCAGCGCCCTCGATCCAGACGCTCCTACTCGCGCCGCTTGGCGGGCCTATGACCGCTTTCACTTTGACCAAGTCAAGACCAAGTTGAACCTCTATGGGCCAACCATTATCTTGTAGAAAATAAAAGAAGTTGAGATAAACTGAACTCAACTTCTTTTTTAATATCATATAAGCAATGTTAGTCCTGTATCTGACGTTTTACCTGATAAGGCAAATACAAGACTAGTAAAACCAAACCAGCTCCCAGTAAGGCTAGAAGGGCTATTTTTTCTTGGAAGGTAATCAATCCAACAACTAATTCCACTGCTAAGACCAAACTGGTCAACCCTCGGACTACCGCCTGCAAGCCTTTTTCCTTTTGCCCCTTATCTAGTGGAAAAAGTTGGGTCAAATACTGGTAGTCAAAGGCATGATAGAGGGCCAGCAACTGGAAGAGTAAGAGGTAGTTAAAGAGAACCACCACTGCTGTCGCAATCCAAGCTTGCTCGATAAAGACCTGCGCCAGTATGGAAAGCAAGAGCAGACGGAGACTGAGGGCAAAGAGGCCTCCATTTCGCAGATAAGAACGCAGATAGAGATTTTGCCAAATCTTCCCAGGCACCTTCTGAACAGCCTTTAGGATAAAGTCTAGATAGCCACGACGCTTGACGCTGTTTGAAATTCCCTTGACCTGCGTAAAGAGGGCAAAGAAACGAAGCAAAACTTGCTTACGCTTGCTTTCTTGGGAAATAACATAGTCCCAGTCCAGTCTATTTTCAGTAAAAAATTTGCTGGCCTTTTGACGAAAGAGGAAATATTTACCTACTCCCAATAAAAGTACATAGACCAGAAAAAAAGGCAAGCCATAGCCCATTGCTAAAAATAAAGGCGCAAGCAAAAGCAAGAAAAGGGTCTGAACAAAGAGCCAAAAGACTAGGGACATGCCAGTTTGACACTTGAGATGGAGCTTGATTTCCTCTTCTCCGACCAAGAGAAAGAGCTTGTCTGGAGCCTCCATATAGGTGGCAATTCCTCCCCAAAGCAAAAGTAAAACAGAGGTAATTCCTACAAACAAAAGGATAGGCCAATGATTTTCAGGAAAATGTTGCAAGAGTTGACTGTACTGGTAGGCTAAAAAGCCTAGCAAGACAAGCAGGAACAAGACAAAGTGGTCATTGAGAACGTAGCGCAAATAACCAAGACACTCCTTACGAAAAGCCTGCTTTCTCTTTAAAAACAAGTCTTTCATAGCTCCTCCTCTTTGGTCAGAGCCAAGTAGATATCATTCAAACTAGCCTCAGGCATGTCAAAGGCTTCGCGCAGTTGCAGGAGATTTCCCTTGGCACGCACCTCACCCTTGTGGAGAATAACAAAGGCATCACACATCTTCTCTGCTGAATCCAGCACGTGGGTACTCATGAGAATAGACTTACCCTTTTGCTTTTCCACTTCCAAAAGCTGAATCAAGTCCGCAATAGCCAGCGGATCAAGACCAAGGAAAGGCTCATCCACGATGAAAAGACTTGGATCCACCACAAAAGCACAGATAATCATGACCTTCTGCTTCATCCCTTTTGAAAAATGAACAGGGAACCAGTCCAATTTCTGGTCCAGTCGGAACATTTTTAACAAAGGCTCTACTCGATCAAAAGCCACTTTTTGCTCAATACCATACGCCATAGCAACCGTTTCGATATGCTCTCTAAGGGTCAATTCCTCATACAGACTAGGTGTCTCAGGAATGTAGCCAATCTGCTTGCGGTAGCTCGTTGCATCTTCTTGCAGGGTCAAGCCATTGATATTGATAGAACCACTATAAGGTGTCAACAGACCGATAATCTCATTAATAGTCGTCGATTTACCAGCACCATTGAGACCAATCAAACCGACCAGCTGCCCACTTTCAACAGTAAAGGACACATCTTTCAAAACAGGAACATGAACATAGCCACCTGTCAGGTTTTTTATTTCTAACATATTTTCTCCAAATCTGGTATAATGTAGCTATATTATATCAAAATTCAATACAGTAGAGGTAGATTTTATGTCAGATTGCATTTTTTGTAAAATCATCGCAGGGGAAATTCCTGCTTCAAAAGTATATGAAGATGAGCAGGTTCTTGCCTTTCTTGATATCTCTCAAGTGACACCAGGGCACACCTTGGTCGTACCAAAAGAACACTATCGCAATCTTTTGGAAATGGACGCTACTAGCGCCAGCCAACTCTTTGCCCAAGTACCAACAGTGGCTCAAAAAGTCATGAAAGCTACTAAGGCTGCTGGTATGAATATCATTGCTAACTGTGAAGAAGTCGCAGGGCAAACTGTCTTTCATACCCACGTTCACCTCGTGCCTCGCTACAGTGCGGACGATGACCTCAAGATTGATTTTATCGCCCACGAACCAGACTTTGACAAACTTGCTCAAGTCGCTGAAACCATCAAAAACGCCTAAGGAGTTGCTATGAAATTATCCAATCTACTGCTATTTGCAGGAGCTGCAGCTGGAAGTTATCTGGTCACAAAAAATCGTCAAACCATCACAGATGAAGTCTTGAATACCACTGACCGCGTTCAAGCTATCAAGGACGATGTGGATATTATCCAAAACAGCCTCCAAATCATCGACCAGCAAAAAGAACTTATCAAGGAATACCAAGAAGACCTCACTTACAAGTTTAAGGTCTTGGAAAAGGATATCCAGACTAGACTAGCTGTTATCAAAGAAACACAGGAAATGGAAGATAAGTAAAAAGAGCCAATTGGCTCTTTTTAGTTTATAGATTTTTTAAGACTTTCCTTAAGTAATGACGGACGGTAGCGACCTTCTTCGAAGTTCCATACCTAAACTTTGAGCCTAGGTCTCAAAGTTTCCGAACACCTGAAATCAAACGGTTTCAGGTGTTTTCATTACGGCGGAAAGTCTGGGAAAGTATTTGATTTATACTCAATGAAAATCAAAGAGCAAACTAAGAAACTAGCCGCAGCTTGCTCAAACACTGTTTTGAGGTTGTAGATAAGACTGACAAAGTCAGTCACATATATACGGCAAGACGACGTTGACACGGTTTGAAGAGATTTTCGAAGAGTATTATTCTCCTTCAAAGGCATCTTTAATATGGTCAAAGAAGCCCTTTTTCTTTGGATTGACTTTCAAATCACCAGCAGCTGCGAATTCTTTCAAGGCTGCTTTTTGACGGTCGTTCAAGCCTGTCGGTGTTACGACATTAACGGTAACATATTGGTCACCAACTGCACCACCACGAAGGCTCGGAGCTCCCTTGCCACGTAGACGGAATTTCTTACCAGTCTGAGTTCCCTCTGGGATAACCAATTCCACATCACCGTGAACAGTCGGGATATCAACTGTATCACCAAGAGCCACTTGGACAAAGTTGAGGTTGAGATTGTAGAAGATAGTGGTTCCTTCACGTTCAAACTTGTCGCTGGCTTCCACAGAAACCACTACATACAAGTCACCATAAGGTCCACCGTTAAATCCAGCTTCACCTTGACCAGCTAGGCGAATTTGTTGACCAGTTTCCACACCAGCAGGAATTTTGACATGTACGCTATGGGCTTGTTTTTCATGCCCTGTTCCGTGACATGTTGTACATGGATCTTTGATTTCTTTTCCACGACCGTGACAGACATCACAGGTTACTTGACGACGCATCATACCAAGCGGAGTCTGCGTATCGACGTTAATGACACCAGCACCATGACAGCGTCCACAAGTGACTGGACTTGTTCCTGGTTTAGCACCTGAGCCATTACATGTACTACAACTTGCTTCACGATTATACTTAACTTCTTTTTCAGTTCCAAAAATAGCTTCTTCAAAGGTCAAGTCCACACGATACTGGAGGTCATCCCCTTGACGAGGAGCATTTGGATTGCGCGAAGCACCGCCTCCGCCGAAGAAACTTGAGAAGATATCTTCAAAACCACCGAAGCCTCCTGCCCCATCGAAACCGCCGAAACCACCAGCTCCACCAAAACCACCATTGGCACCCGCAGCACCATATTGGTCATAGGCAGCACGTTTTTGGTCGTCACTCAAAGTCTCATAGGCTTCTTGAACTTCCTTGTACTTTTCCTCAGCACCAGGCTCCTTGTTGATATCTGGGTGGTATTTTTTCGAAAGCTTACGATAAGCCTTTTTGATTTCGTCTGCCGAAGCGTTTTTTGACACCCCCAGACGATCATAAAATTCAGTATTGTTCATACAAGATACCAAGACCGTAAAATTCGACTGAAAAATAGGAAATCTGACGCTGGAGCGATGCTCCTAGACAGATTTATCTTTTTTCCTAGAATTTAGGTCGGGTTCAATTCCTTTCTTTTATATTGAGTCAGAAATTTTGGAACCCGTGTTCAATTCCCTGAACACCTTTGTTCCTTTCTATTGTTATTGTGAATCAAACCTCGATTTAGGTCGGGTTCAATTCCTGTATTTCATATTGATGAGACAAACCCCAAATAAATCAGGTTTAGGCCTTTTTTATCGAAAAACAGAGGCTGGGTTGCAACCTCTGGATTTCTTCTTAACATTCTTGACGAGTTAGGCTTAACTGAGTTTCGGCTAAAAACTTCGGAAAAAAGATAAGCCATCTTCTGTGCATCGCACAAGGCGATGGCTTCCTATTTTTCTTTCGTTTTCTTAACGCCTCAACATCTTACCGAATCGAGCACGCCCTAACCTCTTGGCGAAAAAGACAAATCTTTCTAGAAACTAAAGTTTCTGCGTCAGATTTCCTATTTTCACTGTGAGGTTTTAACAGGCTTTGCACCTTACTTTTCCGTAAACTCTCCGTCTACAACGTCATCTCCTGCGTTTCCTGTTGCTTGTGCGCCTTCTGCTCCTGCTTGAGCTTGTTGGGCTGCTGCAGCTTGTTCGTAGAGTTTAACAGCAAGTCCTTGAGCTTTTTCATTCAATGCTTCAAGTTTTGCTTTCATTTCGTCCAAGTTGTTGTCTTCTTGAGCTTTCTTAAGATCATCAAGGGCAGCTTGGGCAGCGTCACGTTCTGCGTCAAAACCTTTTCCTTCAGTTTCCTTGATAGTCTTTTCAGTCGCGAAGATAGCTTGGTCTACTTCGTTACGAAGGTCAACTTCTTCTTTACGTTTCTTATCTGCTTCAGCGTTTGCTTCTGCATCTTTCATCATGCGGTCGATTTCTTCGTCAGTCAAACCTGAGTTAGATTGGATCACAATTGTTTGTTCTTTTTGAGTTCCAAGATCTTTAGCCTTAACAGACACGATACCGTTCTTGTCGATATCAAATGTTACTTCGATTTGTGGGATACCACGAGGTGCAGCTGGGATATCTGTCAATTGGAAACGTCCAAGAGTCTTGTTATCTGCTGCCATTGGGCGTTCACCTTGAAGAACGTGGATATCAACGGCTGGTTGGTTGTCTGCTGCAGTTGAGAAGACTTGTGATTTAGATGTTGGAATAGTAGTGTTGCGATCGATAAGTTTTGTAAATACTCCACCCATTGTTTCGATACCAAGTGACAATGGTGTTACGTCAAGAAGGACAACGTCTTTAACATCACCAGTAATCACACCACCTTGGATGGCAGCACCCATAGCAACTACTTCATCAGGGTTTACTGATTTGTTTGGTTCTTTACCAGTTTCAGCCTTAACAGCTTCAACAACGGCAGGGATACGAGTTGAACCACCAACAAGGATAACTTCGTCGATTTCTGACAAGCTCAAACCTGCATCAGAAAGGGCTTGACGAACTGGAACTTTTGTACGTTCTACAAGGTCACGAGTCAAATCGTCAAATTTTGCACGAGTCAAAGTCATTTCCAAGTGAAGAGGTCCAGCTTCACCAGCAGTGATAAATGGCAAGCTGATTTGAGTTGAAGTTACACCAGAAAGGTCTTTCTTAGCTTTTTCAGCTGCATCTTTCAAACGTTGCATTGCCATCTTGTCAGTAGACAAGTCAATACCGTTTTCTTTCTTGAATTCTGCTACCAAGTGGTCGATAATTTTTTGGTCAAAGTCATCACCACCGAGTTTGTTGTCCCCTGCAGTTGACAATACGTCGAAGACACCGTCACCCAATTCAAGGATAGAGACGTCGAATGTACCACCACCAAGGTCAAATACCAAGATTTTTTCTTCTTTGTCAGTCTTGTCCAAACCATAAGCAAGAGCTGCTGCAGTTGGTTCGTTGACGATACGTTCTACTTCAAGACCAGCGATTTTACCAGCGTCTTTTGTGGCTTGACGTTGAGCGTCGTTGAAGTAAGCAGGAACTGTGATAACTGCTTTGGTTACTTTTTCACCAAGGTAGTCTTCAGCATAACCTTTCAAGTATTGAAGAATCATAGCTGAGATTTCTTGTGGAGTGTATTCTTTTCCGTTAGCAGAAACTTTTTCAGAAGTTCCCATTTTAGATTTGATAGAGATAACTGTATCTGGATTTGTAACTGCTTGACGTTTTGCAGCATCACCAACGATGATTTCACCGTTTTTGAATGAGACTACAGATGGAGTTGTACGGTTTCCTTCTGGGTTTGCGATGATTTTGCTTTCAGTTCCTTCAAGAACTGCAACTGCTGAGTTTGTTGTACCTAAGTCAATACCGATAATTTTAGACATGTGTTTTTCTCCTTAAATTTTATATTCTATTTTTCTTTTTGATACTCTTCTTAAGTGGCGGCGCCGTCAGAGCTTGACTTCGTCAATCTCTTTGACTAAACTTTGAGCCTAAGGTCTAAAAGTTTGCGCAAATAGCGCCACGGCGAAGAGTATCGTCTTTGGTTCGCTTCGCTCACTATTGCAAAGCCAAATATATTTTATCTTTCTTCATAGTTTATTGTCGTTTCGGACAAGTTTTTTAAGTTCTCTAGCCTAGTTGTACACCACTACCATAGCTGGGCGTAGGATGCGGTCATGGAGTTTGTAGCCTTTTTGGAAAACTTGAGCGATGGTATCTGCTGGGTGTTCATCGTCTGCTGGAAGAGTTTGGATGGCCATATGATAGTTATGGTCAAATTCACCGTCAGCTGCGATTTCTTCGATTCCTTCTTCTTTCAAAGCGTGAATCAAGCTTTCTTGCACCATTTCCAAGCCCTTCTTCACATCATCTGTCAAACCTTCAACTGCGAGTGCACGCTCAAGGTTGTCCAAAGAAGGGAGAATCGCTTTTGCCAAGTCCTGGCTACGATAACGTTGCAAATTTTGACGCTCTTCATTGGCACGGCGTTGGATATTTTGCATTTCTGCATGAGCGCGAAGATATTTATTTTCGAACTCATCTGCACGTTCATTTGCCAAGTCCAATTCAGACTTCTCAGGAGTTGTTTCTTCTACCGTTTCCACAACTTCCTCTTCTTGAACTTCTTCTACTTCTTCATTTTTTATATCTTGGGCCATTTTCGCCTCCTTTAATGATTTCAATCTTAATGTACTTCGTAATGATTACTGCTGAGGTAGCGGTAAAAATCTGTCAACTTCATGGTCAAAACACGATTGACTACATTGACTTGGTTGATTAATTGCTGATAATCCAGATTAACTGGACCGATAATGGCTAGAATTCCAACTCCCCGATAAGGAATGAGGAACTTGCTACTAATCACCGCTAGGTCGGCTAGACAGGACTCTTGACTGTCTGCAACACGAACGTTTTGCATCTGATCTTCACGCAGACCCTCACGAATCTCCAGAGCCACCTTTTGCGGTTGGTCAAAGAACTGATAAGCTGCCAGATTGGCAAAATTCAAGAGATTGACTTTGCCCGCCACCACAATGTTTTCGTTGAACATTTCCTTAAAGATATGTTCAAAGAGATCGATAACATTGTCCGTTGTTGTAAAGTAACGCTGGATAATCTGCGGAATCTCCGTCCGAATCTTGTAGTGAATATCTAGAACGGTGTGGCCGAGGAAACGTTCCTGAATGATGCTCTTCAGCTTCAGCAAATCCTCCTGCAAGAAGTTCCTTGGAATCAGAAACTGACTGGTAACCGTTCGAGACTCGTCTAGGGTGAATACCGCCAAGGCTGTATGTTGCCCCAAAACAACGATATCAAAGGCTGTCAAACGTTGCCTGCTCGGCTCAACATCCAGTGCTACTACCGTACAGCCACTCAAGTCTGTCAGCAGGTTAGCAGCCTCTTGCAGAATATCCTCCAATTTGAAGAATTCCTGATCAAAGGCTTTGACAATCTCATATACCTCATTTTCAGCTAGTCGGTCAAAATCCAGTGAGTGTTTCACATAGTACTGAAAACCAGCAACACTTGGCATCCGACCACTTGAAGTATGGGCCTTCTCAAGCAACCCTTGCTTTTCTAGAGCCGCCATGTCATTACGAATGGTTGCACTGCTAGAGTTAATAGACTCTTGCAAGGCTTTGGATCCGACAGGTTCGTGCGTTTTGGTAAAGATGTCAATAATCAGATTTAAAATATCCTGCTGACGCTCTGTAACCACCTCATCACTCCTCTCTGTCTGATCGATTAGCACTCGATACACTCAAGTGCTAACTTATGATTCTATTATACACCCTTAAAAGAGAATGTCAAGACAAAAACTCAAAAAATTAGCACTCTTTTGCCAAGAGTGCTAAAAATCAGTCTAAAGACCTAGAACCTTACTGTTTATCTACTCGGTATGCCCTTTTAAGCCTTAAATAGCCATGAATTAAATAAGAAATCATAAAGGCATATAAAAGAAAAATAACGAAGAAAGACATAGAAAGTTCTTCTTTAAATAAACTTATACAAACAACCAAACCACCTAAGAAAGTAGCTGCACATGAACGAAATCTATATCGCATAACTTCCCATCTGAGCCCCTTACTCATATAGACTTGATCCTCTGGAAGTATATTAGAAGCCGGTTTACGAAAAATTGAATAAAAACCTCTTTCTATCAATTCCCAACCTCTATCTCTAAAATCTTGCAGTTCATGCTTATATTTTTTAAGAAATCTAGAATCATAGATACAGTAGATGACATCGTCTGGTTGACATTGTTCAAAATAGAACAAACCAAAACGACTCCTTCTATATCTCCAACCCTTCAAATGCATCTCATGTAAATATTCTTCTTCCTTGTCCAAATCAACAATGGTGAAAATCCGAAATTCTACTCTGCTATTCATTGTCTTACCCCAAAATTAGAAAACATGCCTGATTTTATTTATTAGATAATTCTTTCCACTTTTGACTCAATCTCCAAAAAATATAAGAAATCTGAATCGCATGGACTATCAATAAAACACCATCTATTATAACAATCAAAAACATTTCCCAACTGAAAGAACTACCTCCAGTGACAACCTTTGAGAAAACCGGTAGTAGAGCTAAAAAGAGAAGCAAAATAGGAAGCATCCGCCTCGTTAAAATCCGTTTGACCATAGCTAACTTCCCGGCCGCGTCATTATAAATTTCAAACTCGGCATCCGACTCAATTCCAGAATGAAGCTTTCTAAAGTAGGAAAACCCATTAAAGTCTGTAATATGCTCCCAGCCACAGTCTTTAAATAATTGTAAATAGGAGGCTCTCTCTGATTTTTTCATAGGATAAAAGTCCAACTGATAAGACACCTGCTCCGGTTGACACTTTTCAAAAGTATACTTAACCGCAACTACTAAGTTAGAGTAGGTCACTTCCTTAAGTTTCCAGCCCTCAGCATGCATTTTTCTAAGATATAAAGCCTCTCTATCATAATCCGCAATTGTAAAAATTCGATAAACAACCTTCTTTTCCATCATCTTTCCTCCAGACTGTTCCTATAGAGCCGTTCAATACGTTTCAATTCAATATCTAAGACTTTTCGTCCCAAGTCTGTGATCTGATAGATTTTCCGTTTTTCCTCTTCACGGACAAAGGAAATCAAACCATCCTTTTCCATTTTTGACAAGGTTCCATACATAGTCCCAGGACTAATCGAAACTTGCGAATCTGTCATCTCCTTGACCTTTTGCGTAATACTGTACCCATGACCTTCCTTTTGCAGACAGAACAAGATATAAAAACCCGTTTCCGTCATCGGAAGATAAACTCGACGAATCTTATCCGTTAATTCCATTTATAGCCACCTCCTATCTAGTTCGATATATCGCACTTCGTTATATAAAATATATCACACCTCGATATAAAATACAAGAAAAAAGATCACCCACAGGCAATCTTTCTTCTATATTAGTATTAGTAAAGGTCTAAATAATTATCAATTTCCCATTGTGAAACGAAGGTTGCATAACTTGCCCATTCGATTCGTTTGGCTTCAAGGAAACTAGTATAGATATGTTCTCCAAGAGCTGCTCTGACAACCTCATCTTCTGTCAAAGCTTTCAAAGCGTTGTGAAGAGTTGATGGAAGGTCTGTAATACCAGCTTCCTTACGCTCTTCCGCTGTCATGATGTAGATATTTTCTTCTATAGGGGCTGGTGCTTCGATTTTATTTTCAATACCATGCAAACCAACCTCCAAAAGAACAGCCATAGCGATATATGGGTTTGCCATCGGATCCACTGAACGCAACTCAAGACGAGTTCCCATACCACGTGAAGCCGGCACGCGCACAAGTGGCGAACGGTTACGACCAGCCCAAGCAATGTAAACAGGCGCTTCATAACCTGGAACCAAACGTTTGTATGAGTTAACCGTTGGATTCATGATGGCAGTATAGTTGTAGGCATGCTTGATCAAACCACCAAGGAAATGGTAGGCCGTTTCTGACAACTGCATTCCTTTTGGATCATTTGGATCAAAGAAGGCATTGTTTCCTTCTGCATCAAACAAGGACATATTACAGTGCATACCTGATCCAGCAATACCAAATTTTGGTTTTGCCATAAAGGTTGCGTAAAGACCGTGTTTGCGAGCAATGGTTTTAACAACAAGTTTAAAGATTTGAATCTTATCACAAGCACGGAGAACTTCATCGTACTTGAAGTCAATCTCGTGTTGTCCAACCGCAACCTCGTGGTGACTCGCTTCTACTTCAAATCCCATTTTGGTCAAGACATTGACAATCTCACGACGTGTGTTGTCTGCAAGGTCAGTAGGCGCTAAATCAAAGTAGCCACCCTTGTCATTTACTTCAAGTGTTGGATCCCCATTTTCATCCAGTTTAAATAGGAAGAATTCTGGCTCTGGCCCAAGGTTGAAGGATTTGAATCCCACTTCTTCCATGTGACGAAGAGCACGTTTCAAATTACCACGAGGATCACCTGCAAATGGCTCACCTTCTGTTGTATAGACATCACAGATCAAACCTGCAACACTTCCATTTTCATCTCCCCACGGGAAGACTGTCCATGTATCCAAGTCTGGGTACAAGTACATATCCGACTCATTGATACGTACAAAACCTTCGATAGAAGATCCATCAAACATAGCCTTATTTGACAAGACTTTATCTAACTGTTCATCTGTAGCAGGAATTTCGACGTTTTTCATGGTTCCTAAAATATCTGAGAACATGAGACGGATAAAGGTAACATTTTTTTCCTTGACTTCACGACGAATATCTGCAGCTGTGATTGGCATGAGTTTTCTCCTTAATGTATGACTACTTGCGGTTGGCTAACCGCGACCAAAAGGTGATCGTACCGAAGCAAAGCGACCCTGTTGGAGGAGTTCATTGTGAAGTGCACGACGCACCTCAGTCTGACTCACCGCTTTCTTGGATTTCGCTTCACGTTCAGCATATTTTTTCTTAATAGCAGCGATATTATAACCTTCAGAGATATAATCTTTGATTTCAAGCAGACGATCCATGTCATTCAAGGAATACATGCGACGGTTCCCTTCGTTTCGATCAGGCTTAATCAACTCTTGATCTTCATAATAACGAATCTGACGCGCCGATAGATCGGTCAACTTCATAACACTGCCGATAGGAAAAACAGCCATATTTCGGCGAAATTCTTTTTCCTTCATTTACAATTTCCTTCTTTCTGTCTATTATAGTCTAAAAAAAGACAAACGTCAATTGATAATGTTATAAAATGTAACATTATTTTTCTTTTTTCTCTAAAAAGAGCCGAATACGATCAATATCGTAATTTACGAGAATTGCGACAAAAACTCCCATGAAAGTTTCTGATACACGCGCAAATACGTACAAAATTGTCTCTCCACTCGGGATCGATAGGGTAATGATTAACATAGCTGCTACACCACCAATAACCCCTGCTTTGTTATTCATGGCTACATTTGTCATAATGGTTAACATGGTACAAATCGGAACAACAA
Source organism: Streptococcus mitis (assembly GCF_946190155.1). GTDB lineage: Bacteria > Bacillota > Bacilli > Lactobacillales > Streptococcaceae > Streptococcus > Streptococcus mitis_CL. The sequence continues at coordinate 152,975 of NZ_CAMHZL010000004.1, read as the reverse complement.
CCAAGGTTACCCAAAAGGCTTCGTGGAAAAAGGTATTTAATAGGAAGAAGACTAGGGCATAGAGACCACCGATACTATTTCCTAGAATACGCGAAGTCCCAAAATGGACACTCTTATCAAAACTCTCCCTCAGGCTAAAAACGGCTGTCAAAGCACCGATTTGAAGACCTTTCCAGCCAAAAAAGCCAAAAATCAAGAGAACTAGAAAAACAGCAATACCTGTTTTAAAGGTTCGCATACCAAGTTTGAACTGGGATTTATCGAATTTATATTTTTTAAAATAACTCATAATCTCAACTTTCTATTTCCATTTTATCATAAATCTGCTGATTTTATTATGAATAGTTGAGAGGAAGCGTTTTTATTTTAAGCAAAAGAAAAGAGGAACTTTCATCCCTCTCTTCTTTGATTTATTTATAAAATCTTATTTTTCTGTCAAGGCTGCAAGTCCTGGAAGAACTTTACCTTCAAGAAGTTCCATTGATGCTCCACCACCAGTAGAGATCCATGAGAATTTATCTGCACGTCCAAGGTTGATCGCTGCAGCAGCTGAGTCACCACCACCAATGATTGATTTAACTCCTGGTTGTTTCACGATAGCGTCCATCACACCGATTGTTCCAGCTTGGAAGTCTGGGTTTTCAAATACACCCATAGGTCCGTTCCATACAACTGTTTTCGCACCAGTCAAAGCTTCGTCAAATTTAGCGATAGATTTTGGACCGATGTCAAGACCAAGGAAGCCTTCAGAAACTGCTTCACCTTCAGTGTCACGCACTTCAGTGTAACCAGCAAATGCGTTAGCTTCTTTTGAGTCAACTGGCAAGATCAATTTACCGTTTGCTTTTTCAAGAAGAGCTTTCGCAACATCCAATTTGTCTTCTTCTACAAGTGAGTTACCGATTTCGATACCTTGTGCTTTGTAGAATGTGTAAGTCATACCACCACCGATAAGGACTTTATCAGCTTTTTCAAGCAAGTTTTCGATAACACCGATCTTGTCTGAAACTTTTGAACCACCAAGGATAGCCACGAATGGACGTTCTGGAGTTTCAACTGCTTCTTGGATGTAGGCAATTTCGTTTTCAAGAAGGAAACCAGCAACTGCTTTTTCAACGTTTGCTGAGATACCAACGTTAGATGCGTGTGCACGGTGAGCTGTACCGAATGCATCGTTTACGAAGATACCATCTCCAAGTGATGCCCAGTATTTACCAAGTTCAGGATCGTTTTTAGATTCTTTCTTGCCATCAACATCTTCGTAACGAGTGTTTTCAACCAAGAGAACTTGTCCATCTTCAAGAGCGTTGATAGCTGCTTCCAATTCAGCACCACGAGTAACACCTGGGAAAACAACGTCTTGGCCCAATTTAGCTGCCAAGTCTGCTGCTACAGGAGCAAGTGATTTACCAGCTTTATCAGCTTCTTCTTTCACACGTCCAAGGTGAGAGAAAAGAATTGCACGTCCACCTTGTTCGATGATGTACTTAATAGTTGGAAGAGCTGCTGTGATACGGTTGTCGTTAGTGATTACGCCATCTTTCAATGGTACGTTGAAGTCAACACGAACGAGGACTTTTTTACCTTTCAAGTCAACGTCTTTAACAGTAAGTTTTGCCATGTTACAAAAACCCCTTTATTTATTTTATTCGAAACTATTATATCACACTTTGGAAATATAAGGAAAGATTTCACAAGATTTTTCGATATTTAATCTTCATCTTCTTTTTTCTGTTTCAATGTCAAGGCTAAACTAGCAAGACCAAGGCTTGCCAATCCTACTATTAGGGCTTCATTGGCATCAGCAGTTCCTGTATTTGGCAATTGTTTGCTTGCTTCTTCTGATTTAACTGCTGTATTTTGGGATGGTTTTTCTTGTGTAGGCGCTACTGCTGGTTCTGTTTTTACTTTTGTTCCAATTTCAACAATTTCTGGAAGAGCTTCCTTGAGAACTTCTGTTGTACGAAGGGTACGATTGCCTTGGCTATCTACTTCAATCAAGCGACGAATTTGTCCTTCTTCTCCAGCTTGAACAATACGACGTTGACCTTTGAGAAGCTCTGAGTTTGGACGTTCTTGACGTTCAAAGGATACTGCAATTTTTTCAACTTCTAGTTTCGGAGTTTCTAGAACCAGGTCTTTTACTCCTTCTGCTGGTTGATTGCTTGATAGAACTTTTGTACCTACTTCGGTAATCTCTGGAACAGCTTTCTTGAGAACTTCTGTTGAACGAAGAGTACGATTGCCTTGACTATCTACTTCAACCAAGCGACGAATTTGTCCCTCAACTCCTGCTTGGACAAGTTGACGTTGACCGACTGGGAGATTTGGATTTGGACGTTCTTGGTGTTTGAAGGCCACTGTATCCTCTTCAATTTCTAGTTTCGGAATTTCTAAAACTAGGTCTTTTACTCCTTCTGCTGGTTGATTGCTTGATAGAACTTTTGTACCTACTTCGGTAATCTCTGGAACAGCTTCCTTGAGAATTTCAGTTGAACGAAGGGTGCGTTTACCTTGGACATCTACTTCTACTAGACGACGAATTTGCCCTTCTTCTCCTTTTTGGACAAGTTGACGTTGACCTTTAAGAAGGTTCACATTTGGTCGCTCTTGACGTTCGAAGACCACTGTATCCTCTTCAATTTCTAGTTTCAGAATTTCTAGAATTAAATCTTTTACTCCTTCAGCTGGTTGATTACTTGAAAAGACTTTGGTTCCAACTTCTACGATTTCAGGGGTTGCTTCTTTCAAAACTTCTGTAGCGTGAAGCGTACGATTGCCTTGACTATCTACTTCTACTAGACGATGAATCTGCCCTTCTTCTCCTTTTTGGACAAGTTGACGTTGACCTTTAAGAAGGTTCGCATTTGGTCGCTCTTGACGCTCATAGGCTGTTGTTTCAGTTTCAACAACTAGTTCAGGGAGGACCTCAACTGTTGGGGCTACTTCACTTGGATCCATGCTCCCAACATGATGACTTTCTTCTGCAGGAGCTAGTTTCTTATTCAGCTTTTCTTTCATGTCCGCAAAAGCTTGTGGAGTTGGTGTTTGTGAAGACAACAAAGCTTCAGCTTGGGCAATCAACTCATCTTGAGAATCTTTTTCACGGACAGATTCAAGCAAACCTTCCAATTCTTCTCTAGCAGTCTGATAACGTTGATTTCCATCCAAGTCTGTCCCTGCTTGTTTCAACTCATTCAAAGCCCGGTTGACTTCTTCTTGGCTAGCATTGTGGTTTTCTGCTACAACTTTCGCTGCATTGAGTTTCTCTACTAGTACAGCTTGTTTGTCCTCACTTGAGAAGGTATAGGCAAGGGTTGACTGACGGCCTTGGGCAGCAGTGATTTCTTGTTTAAGGTATTCATCATTAACTGCAGCCTTTGGAGAAACCAAGACATCAAACTCAGCTGTGTGCCCCTTGTAATGCAGGGTCAAGGTCTGGCGTCCAGTCTTCTGAGCATCGTATCCCGTGATTTCAACACCTTCATCAGTAAAGCTGTGAGTCTCTTCTGTCTCGTCATCATAGAGAACACCAAAGCGACCTTCAGAGAGATCCAGTTGATCTCCTACTAGATAGTCTGTTTTTGGTTTCTTAGTAATATTCAAGCCCGCTACTTCTTTTGGTTTTCCTTCATCCTGTCCTGTCACTTGGACTTTCAGATCACCTGACACTGGTAAACCAAGGTATTGCAGTGTTAAGTTTTGTTCCCCTTTTTGATGAGCGTCGTATCCAGATACCGTCACACCTGAGTGAGTAAGATTAATCAGCTCGTCGGCTTGTCCCCCTTCGTATTGAACACGGAGTGTTCCGCCTCTGAAGTCCAGTTTTTCTCCTTCTTTATAAACTGTCTTTTTAGGTCCTTTTTCAAGGCTAACTGCAGCAATTTTTCTCTCATCCTGTGGAATCGCTACAGCCAAGGTGTTACTGATTTCTTTGCCAGGTAGTTGGGTACGATAGTAGAGGAGAGTTGGTTGCTTATCAAAGCCCAATGGATCTGTTGCCAAGTCACCACCAGTTTCAGTCTTCAAGGTTGCAATTGGTGTTTGTGAATCAGCCTTGTCGTAAACGGTGATGGTTGCGCCTGCCGGAACATCAGAGAAGCCTAGTTGAACTTGGTGGTTTCCAAGTGAACGAGCAGCTACCTTAGCCATTGGAATATTTTGACTTTCTGTGTCCAAGGCTTCGTACATCTTCCAGTTGTAGATACGAATGGCCTTCCAAGGTGTTCCGTTATCAGATGTAATGACATGCAAACGCCAGTCTTGGGCGGTGATTGGTTTGTCAAAAGTGATATCTGTAACGTGGGCTTTATTGCCACGGACTTCCTTAGCTAGTTTCCACTCGCCATCTGTATCCTTGTAATAAAGATCAAAATCCTTGGTGTTCATCAGACCATCGTTAACAGACTCACCACCAGCTCCCGCATGATCCATCACCCATCTGACAACACGACGTGGTTGAGTCAAACGAATATCGACACTACCGCTCAATTGTCCTGAAGACCACTTGTCTGACAGACTTGTAATCGTACCGTTCAACATGCCTTCGATGCCTTCCCCACCTTCAGTATTGGGGAAAGTGCTACCAATAACCGTTGCCCCTGGAACAATATTTTCAGCCAAAGGTCTTGGGAGAGTTGTATCCTGAACAGTCATGCCCCAGTTAAAGGATGTCGTCGCAGCTTCTGAACGAAGGCCATTTTTACCAACTGCAACGACTTTCAATTCTTGCGTCGTACCAGTCGCATTAGCAGAGCGGCTAACTTTTGGCAAGTAGATGGTTGAAGCAGATGAACCTGTCAACAAACGCCAGTTATCCCCATCTTTTTCGTAGACTTCATAGAAATCGGCATCTTGATTACCCGCAAACTGAACCACTGCTTCAGCTTCTTGGGCATTTTTAAGAGATTGTTTCACCACAGAGAGACCTGTAGGCGCTTGTGGTGCTTGGTGATTGTCTGAAATTGTTAATTGACCTAGGTTAAACTGATAATCTTTTACAGCACCTTCATGCTCGAAGAAGAGTTTAACTGCATAGATGGTTTTTCCTGCTAGTGAGCTAAGGTCAATTTCTTCATTTGTCCAGTTGTCAGAAAGGGTTAGCTCTTTCCATGCATCTGCATCATCGAATTTGTAGTCTGGAGTTGTAGAGAAGGCCATAAAAACTTTAGAACCTTTTCCTCCCTTGTGGGCAACACGAAGTTTGGTTTTCTCAGTTACTTCTAACTTAGTAGAATACAAATTCACATCCTGGTCCGTCTTACCAGCTACATCACCTGAGAATTTAAGGGAATTTCCTCCATTGTAGGCATCTGTAAAATCATATTCTGCACGAAGTTTTTCCCCTGTTGAAGTCTGCCACCAGCGCCATGTTGGCAAGATACCTGAAACCGAACGGTAGTTCCACTCAGAATCCTTAGAAACTTTTCCGTCTACAAACCACTTTCTACCATGTCCTGTATTAAAGGAGGTAGTGAAGGTCCGACCCACTGCTGGTGTGCGGTCTGCAACTAAATTAGCAATTCCATACCACTCTTTGTCCGCTGGTTTTTGAGCTGTCGGATCTCCTTGGTAACCTGTGAAGAAGATATCTTCGTTTTTGTGGTAGTCTTCACCTGTTTTTCCTAGACTGGTAATTGTATCTGGTGCAAAGAGTCCAAGTGACAAACGTAACTTGCCTTTTTCATCTAAGAGGGCATCCCATTTAACTTTTGTCTTATAAGAACCACCTTGTTGCAATTCCAATCCTGCAAAGACATCATATTGGCTACGTTCCAGCCATTTTGCCATTTCTACAGAGTGGTCATTCTTTTCCTTATTCCAGTTGAAATTGGCAAAGAATTGATCCGCAGGGACCTTGTCACCTTCTTTTTGCATGAACTGGTAGTTGTAATCACCTAGACCATCTTCGTGGTAACGACCATATTTATAGGTCATGGCATCGTACCAAGCATACTTGATTGGATGGTTGACTTTTGCCGCATATTCTTTTGTATAGAGCATGAATTGACGCATTTTTTCACCAAGAGGTTCAACCAAATCTCCAGTTGTTTCTTGGTTAATGAAATAGCCATCATAACCATAATACTTGGCCATGTCTACCAATTTACGGGCGATTGGGAAGCTACCATTTGGGTCTTGCTTCAAAGCTTCAGCGAATTTTTCTTGGTCTGCAATACTATTAGACCAGTTGAAGAAGAGTGTACCATATACAGGAACCCCGTTACGGTGACCTGCATCAATAACGTCAGGAGTTGGAACAAGACCTTCCCAGAAGACCATTGAATCCAAGTATTGCCAGTAGTCAAAGGCGTAGGCTTTGAATTCTTCTCCACCAACAGAAGCGTGATCTTTAGCCTTTGAGTTGGTATTTGCTAGCGCCTGAACCTTGGCTCTTCTGCTTGCTTTTTCGTTCACCAACTGGCCTCTATGGCGCTTGGCTAGTTCAACTGAGGAACGATTGATGGAATCATCCTCACGCGCACCCGGTTCCCATTTCAACAATTCATCCCAAGAATTAAATTTGATTTCCTTTGGTTTTAATGTTCTTTCTGTATTTTTAGGGACATCTGGCTGGACTTCTTTTTCAGTCTTATTAGCTTCTGCTACTGGCTTAGACTCATCCCCTTGGCTAGTTGCTTCAGGCTTTGATTCTATTTCCTTGTCAGACTTAGGTTTTGCTTCTGCAGATGGTGTTTCTGCAGCCACCTCACTTGCTTTTTCCTCTGGTTTAGCTGCGCTAGCTGCCTCTGCGGTTTCAGTAGTTGCAGCTTCATTGCTTGCTGGCGAAGCAGTTGCAGATGCTGTCGCTACTCCTTCTGCTTTTTCTGGCTTATTTTCTCTAGCATGTTCTCCTTCATGCTGCTTGTCAGTTTCATTAGTTGGATGCTCACTCTCTCCTGAAACAAGCTCTGTATTGGCTCCGCTATTTTCAGGAACTGTAGTTTCTTCAGCCAAGGCTGGACCAGCAAATAAAACAGCACCAATCATTAGCGAGCAGGCTCCTACTGATAACTTACGAATACTATAACGACAACGTCTTTCAAAAAATGGATTCTTCATTTTCTTCTCCTAAAAGATTGATTTTGTTGCATAAAAGAAAGCGCTTAACTTTCTTTGTAAAATTTTTATCCCAATCACAGGGACCAAGATAATTCCTCCCTCATTTTAAAATATTTCTTTTAAATGTCAATATATAAAAGGAAATACCTATATCTAGGTTAGAAATTGGTAAAATTAATATAATCAAGGTCCATTCTAACGAATTTTCTTTCTAAAATCTTAGCTTAACACTTGTTAGATTTACTTTTATCCTTTAAAATAGAATAGGAGAAATTCCGTTATTATTTTTCGGAGGAAAAAGAAATGTCCATTAATTGGCAGGAAATTTTATTTCACTTTTTAGGTGGTCTGGGACTATTCTTATATAGTATCAAGACCATGGGAGACGGTTTGCAACAAGCTGCTGGAGATCGCCTTCGTTTTTACATTGACAAGTACACTAGCAATCCCTTTTTAGGTGTTCTAGTCGGAATTGTCGTGACTGCCCTGATTCAGTCAAGTACAGGGGTTACAGTTATCACGGTTGGACTGGTCAGTGCTAGTCTTCTCACTCTTAGACAGGCTATCGGAATTATCATGGGAGCCAACATCGGAACCACAGTTACTTCCTTTATCATCGGTTTCAAGCTTGGTGAGTATGCTTTACCCCTGATTTTCCTTGGAACCATGTTCCTCTTCTTTACCAAAAATAGAACAGCAAACAATATCGGACGCATCCTGTTTGGTGTAGGGGGAATCTTCTATGCTCTAAACCTCATCAGTGCCGGTATGAGCCCTCTTAAAGATTTACCACAATTCAAGGAATACATGGTAACCTTGGGACAAAATCCTGTGTTGGGAGTTTTTGCTGGTGCAGTGATTACCGTCCTCATCCAAGCTTCTTCTGCGACAATCGGGATTTTACAAGGTCTCTATGCAGGTGGATTTCTTGACCTTAAAGGTTCACTACCAGTTCTTTTCGGGGATAATATCGGGACAACCCTAACCGTTATCATCGCGGCAGCTGGAGCCAATGTCTCTGCGAAACGCGTTGCTGCAACCCACGTTACCTTTAACGTTTTAGGAACTATTCTTTGCTTAATCTTATTGGGTCCATTTACGTCTATGATTGAGTACTTCCAGGCACTCCTTCACCTCTCACCTGAGATGACCATCGCCTTCTCTCACGGTGCCTTTAACGTAAGTAACACCATTGTACAATTTCCATTCATCGGAGCCTTGGCCTACTTTGTAACCAAGCTCATCCCTGGTGAAGATGAAGTTGTCAAGTACGAGCCACTTTATCTTGATGAGCATTTGATTAAACAAGCTCCATCAATCGCTCTCGGAAATGCCAAAAAAGAACTCCTTCACTTGGGAAATTATGCTTCTAAAGCCTTTGACCTTTCATACAACTACATCATTGACCTTAATGAAAAGGTTGCTGAAAAAGGCCACAAGACGGAAGAAGCCATCAATACCATTGATGAAAAATTGACTCGTTACCTGATTACTCTTTCCAGTGAAGCCCTTAGCCAGAAAGAAAGTGAAGTGCTCACCAACATCCTGGATTCATCCCGTGATTTGGAACGGATTGGGGACCACGCAGAAGCCCTAATCAATCTGACTGACTACCTTCAACGTAAAAATGTTGAGTTCTCTGAAGCTGCTTTGCAAGAACTAGCTGATATCTATCAAAAAACCACTGACTTTATCAAGGATGCCCTTGATAGTGTAGAAAACAATGATATTGAAAAAGCTCAAAGTCTGATTGAACGCCATAAAGAAATCAACAATATGGAACGTGTTCTCAGAAAGACCCACATCAAACGCCTCAACAAGGGCGAGTGTTCAACACAAGCTGGGGTCAACTTTATCGACATCATTTCCCACTATACTCGTGTATCTGATCACGCTATGAATCTAGCTGAAAAGGTCATCGCTGAACAAATCTAAGATCCAAGAAGCTATCCTAAATGGGATGGCTTTTTTTCTCCTAATCAAGAATTACTCTTCTAACATATAGAAAAATGCTTTGATTCACAATGAAATCAAAGCATTTTAAAGAGTTCCCCATACATAATCGCAGAAGCCGCAGTTCCTCTGTACTTTGCTTCTTCTCTTTTGATAAAGCGAGCTAAGTTGAGCAACTCAGGTGCCGGATGTTTGGGATTTAGGAGCAATTCACGATTGACCAGACCTGAGAGACGAACTGCCAGCAATTGCTCATTTGTAGTAGGCAGTTTTTTAGCAGTCTCTAGGAGAGCAGCAACTAAATCTTCACTCAAATCATGTCGAGCATGATTGTAAAGATCTTTTACAAGGCTTTCTAGGTTTGGTTCTACCATCCCTACCACCTCCCTTATGGTTTAATAATTTTTAATCAAATCAACTGTTGAACGATCCAATTTTTTCACCAAGGCTTGCAAGAAAGCTTGCGCTTCTAAGAAGTCATCCATAGCGTAGAGGGTTTGATGAGAATGGATATAACGAGCGCAGACACCGATTGTTGTAGATGGGACACCACCATTTTTCAGATGAGCTGCGCCAGCGTCTGTTCCGCCTTTACCACAGTAGTATTGGTACTTGATACCAGCTTCTTCAGCTGTTGTCAAAAGGAAATCCTTCATTCCTGGGAGAAGCAAGTGACCTGGATCGTAGAAACGAATCAAGGTTCCATCTCCAATCTTTCCTTGGCCACCATAAACATCACCTGCTGGGGAACAATCAACTGCTAGGAAGACTTCTGGGTCAAACTTGGTTGTAGATGTATGAGCACCGCGGAGACCAACTTCTTCTTGGACGTTAGAGCCAAGATAGAGTTCATTGCCAAGTTTTTGACCTGACAGAGCTTCTGCTAACTCGCTCACCATGAGAACTCCATAGCGATTGTCCCAAGCTTTTGAAATGATATTTTTTTCATTGGCTGTTAAGATAGCGGAACTATCTGGGACAATGGTGTCGCCAGGACGGATGCCAAAGCTTTCTGCCTCCGCCTTATCCGCAAAACCGCCATCAAAGACGATATCTGCAATAGCTGGCATGGTTGGTCCGCCCTTACCACGAGTCAAATGTGGCGGAACAGAACCTGAAATCACAGGAATTTCACGACCATCACGAGTCAGGAGTTTGAAACGTTGGCTGCTGACTACCATGGGGTTCCAACCACCGATTTCAACCACACGGAAGGTACCATCTGGCTTAATCTCGCTGACCATAAAACCAACTTCATCCATATGAGAAGCGACCAAGACGCGCGGCGCATCCGTAGCTTCTGAATGTTTAATCCCGAAAATACCACCCAAGCCATCTGTCACCACTTCATCCACGTGCGGTGTCAACTTTTCACGAAGATAAACACGGACAGGTGCTTCATGACCTGAGATCGCAGCAAGTTCTGTTACTTCTTTGATTTTTGAAAATAATGTTGTCATTTCAGTTCCTTCTTTCTTTCATCCATTTTACCACTTTTTATAGGAGAAGGATAGCGGGAAGGTGGATTTCTAAGTTAGTATCTTAGTCTTGCTCTATCTTAGAAAAAGCTTGTATTTTCTTGCATGTGAGGTGAAATCTAAGAACTATTCCAAGACCAACCAAACTATTAATTCCCAAACAAAAAACAATTCAATGCTATATTTGTCCAGTTTTTTCATGAAATTTGCAGAAAACAGTTGACTTTCCTTTCTTCTTTCTTTAAAATAGTACAAAACTAGAAAAAGGAAAAAATCATGACCAAAACAATTCTTGTTACAGGTGGAGCTGGCTACATTGGCTCCCATACCGTTAAAGCTCTTTTAAATGCTGGCTATCAGATACATGTTCTCGATAATCTTTCTACAGGAAATCGTTCGGCTGTAGATAGTCGTGCTAGCTTTAAACAACTGGATGTTTATGATGCTAGTGCCTTAAAAGCCTACTTGGAAGAAAACCAGATTGATGCTGTTCTCCATTGTGCAGGTGAGATTGTTGTGAGCGAAAGTATTGAAAATCCAAGTAAATACTTCACTGCCAATGTTGCTGGTATGAACCAAGTTCTCAAAGTCTTGTCTGAAGTTGGTATTCAAAAAATCATGTTCTCTTCGACTGCTTCCCTCTATGGTAATAACTGTATTGACAAGCCTGCAACTGAAGATACCCTGCTTGACCCTGTCAACCCTTATGCAGAAACAAAACTGATGGGTGAACGAATGATCTACTGGATGGCAAATCGCTATGATTGGAAATATGTCATTTTCCGTTACTTTAATGTAGCTGGGGCCGAAATGGATGCTTCAAACGGTCTGCGCGTGAAAAATCCAACTCATATCATTCCCAACATCAACAAGACCGCATTGGGACAAAATGATAGCCTGAAAATATTTGGAGATGACTACGATACACGTGATGGTTCATGTATTCGAGATTACATTCATGTCTTGGATCTTGCACAGGCTCATGTTAAAGGAATGAACTACCTATTTCAAGAAGACAGTTCTTCTCAAATCTTTAACTTAGGAACTGAAAAAGGCTATACCGTCAAAGAAATCTTTAAAACTGCTGAAGAATTACTGAATCAAAAAATACCACACGAAATTGTTGCTCGCCGTGCTGGTGACCCAGCCAGCGTCCTAGCAGACGCATCAAAAGCTAAAAAATATCTTGATTGGAAGGCTAGCTACTCCCTCGAAGATATTATTTTATCGGATTATCATTGGCGTGTTAAAGAAGGCAAAAACATTTTGGAATAAATAGCAGAAACATCAATAATAAATAAAAACACAGATAGATGGCACTTGATAAATACCAAGTATCATCTATCTGTGTTTTATACATTAGAATCCAATTTATACTCTTCAAAAATCTCTTCAAAGCACGTCAACGTCGCCTTGCCGTAGGTATGGTTACTGACTTCGTCAGTTCTATCCACAACCTCAAAACACTGTTTTGAGTAGCCTGCGGCTAGTTTCCTAGTTTGTTCTTTGATTTTCATTGAATATTATTTTGCATTTCTCTTTAAAGAAAAATGGTCTGGGACGGGGTCCTTGCCTGTTTTCGACCAGGGATGGCAACGTAAAATCCGAGCCAAGCCCATCAAAACACCCTTGAAGCCATGTTTTTCAATAGCCTGAATCATGTAGTTGGAACAAGTCGGCTCAAAGCGACAAGAGGGGGGAAAGGCTGGTGAGATAAACCGTTGGTAAAAGCGCACAGGCGCTATTAAAATTCGTTTCATTATTTCTTAGTTACAGCCATGGTGTGTAGTTGACTGATTTCTTTTTTGTTAAGGCGACGAGATTCTCCCGGACGAAGACCTGTCAAGTCTAGATGTCCAAAACGTGTCCGAGACAACTTGTCCACTTGAAGACCGACAGCTTCAAACATCTTTTTAACCTGATGGTTGCGCCCTTCATGGATGGTCAACTGCACTACTGAGCGATTTTTGACTGGATCCACTTTGAGAATCTCATAAACAGCTGGCTTGGTTTTCTTGCCATCAATCTCAAGACCACGAGTTAAGGGGCGGAGATTGTCCTTATTGGCCACACCTTTAACACGCGCGACATAGACCTTATCAATCTCATTACGGGGGTGAATCATCTCATCCGTAAAATCACCATCATTGGTCAAAATCAAGACACCTGATGTATCCCAGTCCAAACGACCTACAGGGTAGATGCGCTCTTTCACGTTGGGCAAGAGGTCGACAACCGTCTTGCGGCCCTTGTCATCTGTCACACTGGAAATGACACCACGTGGTTTGTTAAGCAGATAGTAGACCTTTTCTTCATTGTAGATAGGTTGACCTTCAACTTCGACTTTGTCGCCTGACTTGATGGTGGTTGCTAGTTCACGTACCACTTGGCCGTTAACCGTCACCAAACCTTGCTTAATCAGCTCTTCTGCTTTTCTCCTACTGGCCACACCTGCGTGGGCAATATACTTATTGATTCTCATCTTCTTCTATCCTTTCACCAAATAATTGGCTTTCTTGGGCTTGAATCTCAAGCTCATCAATCACTGGTAATTCTTCTAAATGGTTTATCCCCATATAATCTAGGAAATAATCCGTAGTCACATAGAGGTTGGGGCGCCCCAACACTTCTTTTTTCCCGTCTTCTCGTATCAAGTCAAAGGCCTGCAACTTTGCCAAGGCCCCACTCGAGTTGACCCCACGGATGGCATCAATCTCTATCCGTGTGATGGGCTGTTTGTAAGCAATGATGGACAAGGTCTCAAGGGCAGCCCGAGATAAACTCTGGTTGATAGGTGCCTTAGAGTATTCCTTCAAAATCTCTGCAAATTGAGGTTTGGTCACCAATCTGTATGCTCCCCCTGTCTCGATCAGGGACAAGCTCGAATCTTGGTCTTTTTCATACTTCTGGGCTAATTTTTCTAAACTCTGTTGGATGCCTGTCGGTGGCAGAGAGAGGAGTTCAGCTAACTGGCGGACTCTAATCCCATCTTCACCCGCTACAAACAAGAGCGCTTCTATTTTTGCTAAAGTACTCATCTTTCCTCTCTATCAAGTCTAGCTTTGGGCCACTTGACTTTCTTCCTTCTTTTCCATGAGATAAATATCTCCGAAACTTTGCTCTTGCACGAGGATCAGCTCCTGAGTTTTGATTAACTCTAGGGTTGCCAAAAAGAGGGTGATGACCTCTTGGAGATTCTGGGCTTCCTTGAACAAATCCTGCAAGCGCAATTGATCTCGTCCAGTCAAGGACTCTTTCACGATAACCATCATGTCCTCAATCTTATACTCATCCCGCAGGATAGTCGTGTGATTCTGTGCAAACTCCTCTTTTTTCTTGGCTAGGATATTTGAAAAAGCCAAAAAGAGGTCAATGGTCGTCTTGTCATGCACAAGCTCCGCATCTTCGTATATCAACTCTGTCGGCGCTTTGGAATAGTGCTGAGCTCGTTCTTGGTGCTTGGCTTCTAGGTGTTCCCCCAAGAGCTTAAACTTGCGGTATTCTTCGATTTGAGAGAGAAGATCCTGCTCCAGGTCATCCTCCAAGTCGGTCACTTCCGCTACCTTTGGAAGGAGTTTACGGCTCTTGATTAGCATAAGCTGACTGGCCATAACCATGTACTCGCCCGTCACTTCCAGACGCATGGCCTGCAGGGTTGAAACATAAGCTAGATACTGTTCGATGACTTCCGTAATGGGCACATCGTAGATATCCATCTGGTACTTAGAAACCAGGTGCAAGAGCAAGTCCAGGGGCCCTTCAAAATCTTTTAATTTAATATCCATTATCTATATTTTTCTAAGGTCAGGACTGTTTTTAATCCTAATTTTTTTGCAATTTCGTACAAATCGACCTTCTTTTCAATTTGTCGTAGAATGAACTGTTCCCGCAAGGCTTGGGCTGATAGTGCTGGAAAACCTTTCTCCTTGACAAAAGCTTCTAGCTGACGGAAGGCCCATTGACGAGAATAGGCTTTCCCTGTCCTTTCAAAAAGATAGGTCTGGCCCATCAAGGGTTCTAGCTCTGAAAGCAAGCTCGTGGGAATGGTGACAATCCTCTGTTGAGAAGCCTTCTGGATTCTCAACACCTGAAAATCCAGATTGATATCCGCAACCTTTAGAGCTAATATCTCACTTGGCAAGAGTCCCATTTCTAGGATTAAGAGCGCTAGCAAGCGGCCCTCTGGAAAGTCGCTCCCCTGCCAAAAAGAGTCTAGGTCTAGAATTTCTGGTTTTTCAGCTTTCTTTTCAGCTTGTTTAGCTAATTCCAATCGGTAAAAACTATCCACTTCTCCTTTTTGATAGAGAAAGTAGAGAAATTGGTTACAGGCCGAAATCTTTCGCTTCTGGGCGCTGATTTTTAGATTGGCTAGCTGGGCTTGGTAAATCTTGAGACTAGTCTCAGAAATCCGCTCTCCTACCAAATCTACAAACTGTTCCAAATCATACTTATAAGACTGCTTGGAATTGGCAGACAAGCCCTGCTTTTCCTCTAAGAAATCTGAAATCCTGTCTCTCATTTGCATCGAATCTCATATTCCTTACTAAAGTCATGCAAGAGGGCATTGACTGCCTTGAGGATAGACTTGCGCGTGATGATCCCTTGGAAAATCCCTGACGCATCCACAACAGGCAAGAAGGACTCATCTACCAGCTTGTGCAAGACCTCCGTAATGGTAAAATCAGGCGAAACAACCGCTACATCCGTTTTGGTCATATGAACAATATCCGTATCCGCCATAATTTCTTGACTCAAATCATGCTCCATCTGATAAGCCATAATATCTCTGAGCCCAATCGTCCCAACAAACTGTTTTTCATCTGTCACAACAGGAACACGGGTATAGGTCATCTGACTGAGCAAGAGGGTCGCGTGATCTGCATTGTGGGTATCAATTAACACAGCTAGATTTTCAGCAGGGGTCAAAAAAGTTTCTTCTTGCCCCAACAAGAAAGTCTCAAACTCCTTGGCAATCATCGGCTAAACTCCTTGGACAAGCCCGGATACACCTCGTGGTCTCGTGTCAAAAAGTCCACTTTGAAATAACTGTCATCAATCTCCACACGAGCATAGAGACATTCTCTGATGGTCCCACGTGGTTGACTGATAGAACCTGGATTTAGAAAGAGGGTCTTGCCTTCCATCCAAGCATTTGGCACATGCAAGTGACCATAGAGGCAGATATCGGCCTCTTCCTCCTGAGCCCAGTAGTCCAACTTTTGAAAATTGAAATTGATGTCAAACAAGTGACCATGGGTTTGGATAATCTTGGTCGAACCAAGCTCAGTCACCAAACGTTCTGGGTAACCTGCATAGAAGTCCATATTCCCTTTAACAACGCGGATGCCCTCCCAAAGGGGAGAATCAGGACGCAGTTCAGAATCGCCATTATGAAAAACGGCATCAACTTTGCCCACATAGCGATCACGGATTTCTTCCACAATCAAGCTATCGCCATGAGAATCGCTCATTACAATGATGATTTGCTTTGCCATGATGGAAATACCTCCAAAAGTTTCTTAACGGCTAAGGCACGGTGAGATTGACTATTTTTTTCTTCAAGGGTTAATTCAGCTGAGGACTTGCCTGTCTCTCCTACAAGGAAGAGAGGATCGTAACCAAATCCATTTTCACCCTTAGGTTCAAAGTTAATGTAGCCTGACCAGTCTGCTTCAACAACCAAACTTTCCTTGTTTGGGCTGGCTACGACTAGGGTTGTATGGAATTGAGCCGAGCGGTCCTTGAGTTCAAAGACCATGGCCAATTCGTGCAAGAGTTTGGCATTGTTTTCACGGTCAGTAGCTCCCACTCCTGCAAAACGAGCTGACCAGACACCTGGCAAGCCACCAAGGACATCGACTTTGAGACCAGAGTCATCTGCCAAAACCATCTTGCCTGTTAATTGAGAAATAGTTTCTGCCTTGAGACGGGCATTTTCTTCAAAGGTCATGCCTGTTTCAGCTACTTCAGGCAGGTCAGGATAGTCATTAAGATTTTCCACATCGTAGCCTAACTTATCAAAGATAGCTCGGAATTCCTTAGTCTTGCCCTCGTTACGAGTCGCAATCAATAAGGTTTCTCTGACCTTGTTTGTCTCAAAGAAGGCTTCTACATCAACACCTTCTTTGGGTAATTCTACATGCAGGAGTTGCCCATTTTCAACCAAGAGCAAAGCCCCCTGACGTTGGATGACTTCCACATTTCGTCCCATTTCTTGGTTTAGTATATCTACCACAAAAGACAATAAACGGTAGCGAGAACCATAGCGTAAAACAGTAACTGAAATCGGGAAACCTCGTTCCTCGTCTCGAAAGATTTTGGCCAATCCAACCAGAGGGAAATCCAAGTCATCATCCGTCAACGTCCGGACGCCACCAAAAATACTATAGGACCCGACATACCAGTCCTGGTCATCCTTGTATTCATAAATTTTATTTGTCATAATTCTACATGCTCCACATGAATCTCTTTTTCAAGCCATTCTTCACCAATTTGTGCAAAACTTTGGCTGCTGGCTGTTGTGTAAAAACGGTGATTAAGTGGTCCAGCATCGCGACCACGATTGATTTCAAAATAATTGAGTAAGACTGAGATGTCTCGTACGCACTCTGCCCCACTATCGATGAGCTGAACTTTTGGCCCCATGACATTTTGAATAATAGGTCTGAGGAGTGGATAATGGGTACAGCCCAAAATCAGGCTATCCACCTTTCCAACCAAGGGACGCAGGGTTTCATAGACCACTTTCTTGGTGACACTGGTTGACAGAGCACCAGACTCCACCAAGGGAGCAAACTTGGGACAGGCCAAACTCTCCACCTGTAAGTCCGGATCCAAATCATGGATTTTCTGACGATAGATGTCTGATTGTACCGTCATGGGTGTTCCAATCACTCCGATTTTCCCACCTTGACTGGACTTGATAGCTGCCGAAGCTCCTGGCAAAATCACACCTAGGACAGGAATATCTAGTTGAGCCTTGATTTCTTCCCAGACGACCGCAGTCGCAGTATTACAAGCAATGACAATCATTTTGACATCCTTGGTCAAGAGAAAGTTGACCAACTGCCAAGTATATTCACGAATTTGCTCAGCAGGACGGGGACCATAGGGCGCCCGCGCCGAATCTCCAATATAGACGATTTCTTCATGGGGAAGCTGGCGCATGAGCTCGCGCACAACGGTCAAGCCCCCAACACCCGAATCCAAAAAACCAATTGGTCGATTATCCATACAGTCTTCTTTCTAGTCTTTTTTCTGATTGATAGTTCATTATGATTACTTGTCTTTATGAACTGAAGAACAACTTCATCAACAACTATCTCTCTTAATCATAATCAAATATCAATAGAATGCAAGGAAAAAGTCTCATCCCTAAACCATAACCAACATAGTGAGAAGTCTGGAACTTTCATCCCAGACTTTTCCTTATTTATTTTTTCTTTTTATTGTTAGCAAGGGCTGCCTTTTGTTGGCGGATGATTTGGTGGTAAACTTGTTGTACCTTAGCTTCGCTTGGTTTTTGACCATTTGCACTCAAAAGAGTACGAACTGCTTCAGCATTCAAACGTGGGTTGTCAGCGAATTCTTTTTCAATTTGCTTACGAACCAAGTACATTCCTCCAAGAGCTCCTCCTAGAAAAGCTAGCACAATCAATACAATTGCTAATAGTAAATCCATCATATTTCTCCTGTTTCTTTTTGAGTCTCTTTCATTATACCACAAACTAGCCACCCTGACTAGTTTGTTCTACGCTTTCAGGGATGGGGAAGCTGTAATAAAGTTTCCTTATCTTTCTAGTCAAAACTAGAAAGAATATAAAAAATACACTCTCTTACCATTCGTTTCCTCCACTTTTTTAATACAAAACAATATCAAATATATATCCTTCTCTAATCCTCTTGACAACACTTCATTAGCTGGTAAAATTAGATTAACAATACAATATAGAAACAAAAGTTCGCCTCATTAAAAATGAAAGCGCTTTTAATTAATAAAGGAGGTTTCTATGGAAAAAATTTGGAGGGAGAAATCCTGTCGCTACAGTATTCGAAAGCTAACAGTCGGCACAGCCTCTGTTTTGCTTGGAGCGGTTTTTCTAGCTAGTCATACTGTCTCGGCTGATACTACTGAAGTAAAGCAAAAAGAGGCTACACTGGAGAAAACTACAGCTAAGACAGACACTATAACAAAAGCAAGTGAATCAACTGAGCATACACAGCCAAACGTGCCAATTGATCATACAAAACCAGTTCTAGCTAATAATAGTTCTTCTGAAAGTAAACCCGCTGAGGCTGATGTTACTTCTGCTACAACTAATCAAGCCAGTACTGAGGCTATTGTAAAACCTAATGAAAATAAGGAAACCGAAAAACCAGAACTACCTGTGACAGAACAAAGCAACTATCAGCTAAACTATGATCGACCAACAGCTCCTTCCTATGATGGCTGGGAAAAACAAGCACTCCCAGTTGGGAATGGTGAAATGGGTGCTAAGGTTTTTGGTCTCATAGGCGAGGAGAGAATCCAATACAACGAAAAAACTCTTTGGTCAGGTGGTCCGCGTCCCGACAGTACCGACTATAACGGAGGAAACTATCAGGAACGGTATAAAATTTTAGCAGAAATTCGTAAGGCTCTTGAAGACGGAGATCGCCAAAAAGCCAAACGATTAGCTGAACAAAATCTAGTTGGACCAAACAACGCCCAGTATGGTCGTTATCTAGCCTTTGGTGATATCTTCATGGTCTTCAATAACCAGAAAAAGGGGCTGGATACAGTTACAGACTATCACCGTGGTTTGGATATCACAGAAGCCACTACTACCACTTCTTACACCCAAGATGGAACGACCTTTAAAAGAGAAACCTTCTCAAGTTACCCTGATGATGTCACCGTGACCCACTTGACCCAAAAAGGGAACAAAAAACTTGATTTTACAGTTTGGAATAGCTTGACAGAAGACTTGCTTGCTAACGGAGACTACTCAGCGGAATATTCTAACTACAAGAATGGCCATGTTACGACAGACCCAAATGGTATCCTACTAAAAGGTACAGTCAAAGATAATGGCCTCCAGTTCGCATCCTATCTAGGAATTAAAACGGACGGAAAAGTTACTGTCCATGAGGATAGTTTAACAATCACAGGAGCTAGCTACGCTACGCTTTTACTCAGTGCCAAGACTAACTTTGCTCAGAATCCAAAAACAAACTATCGCAAAGACATTGACCTCGAAAAAACAGTTAAAGGCATTGTAGAAGCAGCTAGGAGCAAAGACTACGAGACACTTAAAAAGAACCATATCAAAGACTATCAAAGCCTCTTTAACCGCGTCAAACTAAACCTAGGTGGAAGCAAGACCGCTCAAACGACAAAAGAGGCCCTTCAGACCTATAACCCTAGCAAAGGGCAAAAACTGGAAGAACTCTTCTTCCAATACGGACGTTATTTATTGATTAGTTCATCTCGTGATCGGACAGATGCCCTTCCTGCCAACCTACAAGGAGTCTGGAATGCCGTAGACAATCCACCTTGGAACGCTGACTACCACCTCAATGTCAACTTGCAAATGAACTATTGGCCAGCCTACATGAGCAATCTAGCTGAAACAGCCAAGCCAATGATCAATTACATTGACGATATGCGTTACTATGGCCGTATCGCTGCCAAGGAATACGCTGGTATCGAATCCAAAGATGGACAAGAAAATGGCTGGCTGGTTCATACCCAGGCGACACCATTTGGCTGGACTACCCCTGGTTGGAATTACTATTGGGGTTGGTCGCCAGCAGCTAATGCCTGGATGATGCAGAATGTCTATGACTACTATAAATTCACCAAGGATGAAAGTTATCTAAAAGAAAAGATTTATCCAATGCTCAAGGAAACAGCTAAGTTCTGGAATTCCTTCTTGCACTATGATCAGGCCAGCGACCGTTGGGTATCTTCTCCGTCTTACTCACCAGAACACGGTACTATTACCATTGGAAATACCTTTGACCAATCACTAGTCTGGCAGCTATTCCATGACTACATGGAAGTCGCCAACCATCTGAATGTCGACAAAGACTTAGTTACAGAGGTCAAGGCTAAATTTGACAAACTAAAACCACTTCACATTAACAAAGAAGGACGCATCAAGGAATGGTACGAAGAAGACAGTCCACAATTCACCAACGAAGGGATTGAAAACAACCACCGTCACGTTTCCCATCTAGTTGGTCTATTCCCAGGTACGCTCTTTAGCAAAGATCAAGCTGAATATTTAGAAGCTGCACGTGCAACTTTGAACCACCGTGGAGATGGTGGTACTGGTTGGTCTAAGGCCAATAAAATCAACCTCTGGGCTCGTCTCTTAGACGGTAACCGTGCTCATCGCTTGCTCGCTGAACAGCTCAAATATTCAACCCTAGAAAACCTTTGGGATACGCACGCACCTTTCCAAATCGACGGAAACTTTGGAGCAACCAGTGGAATTGCAGAAATGCTTCTTCAATCACACACTGGCTACATTGCACCATTGCCAGCCCTTCCAGATGCTTGGAAAGACGGTCAGGTTTCTGGTCTGGTTGCTCGCGGTAACTTTGAAGTCAGCATGAAGTGGAAAGATAAAAACCTGCAAAGCTTGTCCTTCCTTTCAAATGTCGGTGGAGACCTAGTTGTAGATTATCCAAATATCGAAGCCAGTCAGGTTAAGGTTAATGGTAAATCTGTCAAAGCAACTGTTCTTAAAGATGGCCGCATTCAACTGGCAACACAAAAAGGTGATGTCATTACCTTTGAACATTTCCCTGGTCGTGTAACCAGTCTGACAGCAGTTAGACAAAATGGCGTCACTGCCGAACTTACCTTCAACCAAGTAGAAGGTGCTACCCACTATGTTATCCAAAGACAAGTGAAAGACGAATCTGGCCAAACCTCTGCAAGCAGAGAATTTGTGACCAATCAAACCCATTTTATCGACCGTTCACTCGACCCTCAACTCGCCTACACTTATACTGTTAAGGCTATGCTGGGTAATGTTTCTACACAGGTATCCGAAAAGGTCAATGTCGAAACCTATAACCAATTGATGGATGACCGTGATAGCCGAATCCAATACGGTTCTGCATTTGGAAACTGGGCAGACTCAGAATTATTTGGAGGAACAGAGAAGTTTGCCGACCTTTCACTAGGTAACTATACAGATAAAGATGCGACAGCAACCATTCCTTTCAATGGTGTTGGCATTGAAATCTATGGTCTCAAATCATCTCAATTGGGAATCGCTGAAGTCAAAATCGATGGTAAATCAGTCGGTGAACTGGACTTCTATACTGCAGGTGCAACTGAAAAAGGTAGCCTTATCGGTCGCTTCACAGGATTGTCAGATGGTGCTCATGTGATGACTATCACTGTAAAACAAGAGCATAAACACCGTGGCAGTGAACGTTCCAAAATCTCCTTAGACTACTTTAAAGTTTTACCTGGACAAGGAACAACCATTGAAAAAATGGATGACCGTGACCCTCGCATTCAATACGGATCTCAATTCAAAGATTGGAGCGATACTGAATTATATAAGAGCACAGAAAAATATGCGGACATCAATAACGCCGACCCAAGTACTGCTTCAGAAGCTCAAGCAACCATTCCATTTACTGGAACAGGGATTCGAATTTACGGACTCAAAACATCCGCTCTCGGAAAAGCTCTCGTGACACTGGATGGAAAAGAAATGCCAAGTCTAGACTTCTACACTGCTGGCGCTACCCAAAAGGCAACCTTAATTGGAGAATTTACTAATCTGACCGATGGTAATCATATTTTGACATTGAAAGTTGATCCAAATTCACCAGCAGGTCGCAAGAAAATTTCTCTAGATTCATTTGATGTGATTAAGGCTCCAGCTGTAAGCTTGGATAGTCCAAGTATCGCACCACTTAAGGAAGGGGATAAAAACATCTCTTTAACTCTTCCAGCTGGAGATTGGGAAGCTATCGCTGTGACCTTCCCAGGCATCAAAGATCCACTCGTTTTACGCAGGATAGACGATAATCATCTAGTTACGACTGGAGATCAGACTGTCTTATCAATTCAAGATAATCAGGTACAAATCCCTATCCCTGACGAAACCAATCGAAAAATTGGAAATGCGATAGAAGCTTATTCTATCCAGGGAAATACAACAAGCAGTCCTGTAGTAGCTGTCTTTACCAAAAAGGATGAGAAGAAGGTTGAGAATCAGCAACCAACTACAAGCAAGGGAGATGACCCTGCTCCTATTGTAGAAATTCCTGAATACACTAAGCCTATCGGCACAGCAGGACTAGAACAACCACCTACTGTTTCTATCCCTGAATACACTCAACCTATCGGCACAGCTGGACAAGAACAGCCACCTACCGTTTCTATTCCTGAGTACACTGAGCCTATCGGAACAGCGGGACAGGAACAACCGCCTACTGTTTCTATCCCTGAGTACACTAAACCTATCGGAACGGCTGGACAGGAACAACCGCCTGTAGTAAATATTCCTGAGTACACTCAACCTATCGGCACAGCAGGACTAGAACAACCGCCTACTGTTTCTATCCCTGAGTACACTCAACCTGTCGGGACAGCGGGACAAGAACAAGCTCCTACTGTTTCTGTTCCTAAATATAAACTTCGTGTCTTAAAGGATGAAAAGACTAAAGTTGAAATTATTGGAGGAGCGACTGACTTAGAGGGAATTTCTCACATTTCTAGCAGACGTGTATTAGCTCAAGAACTATTTGGTAAGACCTATGATGCTTACGATCTTCACCTTAAAAATTCAACAGACCAGAGTTTACAACCAAAAGGAACTGTCTTGGTCCGCTTGCCTATTTCCTCAGCTGTCGAAAATGTCTACTACCTAACTCCATCAAAAGAGTTACAGCCACTCGATTTTACTATTCGCGAGGGAATGGCAGAATTTACGACTAGCCATTTCAGTACCTATGCAGTCGTTTATCGAGCTAATGGAGCATCAACTACTGCAAATCAAAAACCAAGTGAAACAGATATCAAACCATTAGCCAACAGCTCTAAGCAAGTTTCATCTAGTCCAGACCTTGTCCAATCGGCAAATCATTCTCCTAAAGAACAACTTCCAGCTACTGGTGAAACATCCAATCCACTACTATTCTTGTCAGGATTGAGTCTAGTCCTAACAGCGACTTTTCTACTTAAGAGTAAGAAGGATGAAACCAACTAACTTTTAACCACACAAAAACCAGGATGAAGATAAGCTTCATCCTGGTTTCTTTTATCAATAAAAGATTATTTTTTTACAGTAGGTATAAAATTGCTAGGGTCAAGAGACTTGCTAGGAGTCCCACTCCCCAAAAGAAGAAGTCGACCTTCCACTCGCTCCAAGGACTTCCCTTACCAGACAATCCTCCAAGCTCAAAATGATGATGCACAGGCGTCATACGAAAAATACGTTTACCACCTGTCAGTTTGAAATAACTGACTTGCATCATAACCGAAGTTGTTTCAAAGACATAAACAATTCCGATAATCAAGAGAGTCCATTCTTGGTGGAGGGCCATAGAGATAGCTGCCAGCATTCCACCTAAGGCCAAGCTTCCCACATCCCCCATAAAGACTTTAGCAGGCTTATGGTTAAAGACGAAGAAACCAAGCAAACCACCAATCATGGCAAGAATCACTAGAAGGATATCCATCTGACCTTGCACATAGGCAATAACTCCATAGGCAGACAAGCTAATCACAACGGAAATACTAGCTAGACCGTCAATACCATCTGTCAAGTTGACTGCGTTTGAAAAACCGACTAGCCAGAAAAGAGCGAAGATAATATAGAAAATCCCTAAATGAACTTGGTAGCCAAAGACAGAGAGCATATCGCCCCCACGCTCATAAAAAAGGTAGAAAATGACGCCACCTAGCAGCTGAAGAGCCAATTTCTGTTTGGGGTTTAGCCCCTCATTGATCTTTCGGAAGACCTTGAGGAAGTCATCTAAAAAACCAACCAAACCATACAAGACCAAAATAAACAAAACCATACCAACATTATTGGTCAATTGTTTTGAAAAAAGAGCGACGAGGAAACTCACCACAACTGCAGCAATGAGGAAAACAAGCCCCCCCATTGTAGGAGTCCCAGCTTTTGCCTGGTGCTGTTTGACATCCTCATGCATCTGCTGGCCTGTAATTTGCGCCTTTCTATAAAATTGGATAAAGGCCGGAATTCCTACTAAAGTTAGTAAAAATGTCACAATTCCAGCACTGATGGAAATAAACATATTAGTCTCCTAAAGTTAATTTAATTTTTTTAATGTTTTTGATAGCTGTATTGGTCCGAACGTCTTGCTTTTGGACGACGGAACCTGAACCTTCAAATTCTAGCTCAATATCCAACCATTTAGCAAAGGCCTCAGCAGTCTCTTTTTTCCAGCCATACATATCTGGAATTTCTTCTACCTTATCCGATAAAAGGAGAACTTGTTGGTTTGGTGCAAGATTTTTTCCTTCTTCTACAGAAGTCTCTTTAATCTTTGTTCCAGTACCAACAACGATTGGTTGCACAATATTTCGACGTAAGGCTTCCGCCAAATCACCAGGTGAAATATCCTTGATGCTAGGCATTGCATACGAAGATTCTGTCGTCACTTGATCTAAATTCTTAGCTGGAGATTGAAGGTTCAGAGATTCTTTCATCGCTGAAGCCCGCTCCAAGATTGGATTGGAAAACTCTCCCAACTGGGCAGCTGAATAATGCTCAGGCTGTTGAACCGTTACATACAAGATAAAATCAGGATTTTCAGCAGGATTCATAGTCACAACTGAGAAAATATAATTGGTAGAACCAACCAAGTATCCTCCATTTTTCTCATCAGCGATTTGAGCCGTACCGGATTTAACTGCTACATTTTGTCCAGGAACTGTTATAATTGGCTTTCCTGTGTAGTGATTATACATAGTTCCATATAGAGGGTCCGTCCCAACTAATATCATGTTAGTACGAGTCAAGCTTGCTGCATCTTCAGATACAGGTTTTCCTACAATCTCTTTTTGAGACTTTCGTACAGACTGATTGTTAGTATCATAAATAGCACTTATAAATTTTGGCTCCAGCATAACTCCATCATTAGCAATAGCTGTAAAGGCACGAAGCATTTGTGTTTGTGTTACTGAAATCCCTTGCCCAAATGAGCTTTGAGCAATATTAACAATATTATCAGCTGGAAGTTGACCAGCGTATTCATCTGTCAAGCCAAAGCGAGTTGGGACCCCAAATTTAAAGCGGTTTAGATAATCCAACCAAGTAGCATCTCCCATTTTTTGTTCAAGTAGACTCATTCCAACATTACTGGAGTGAGCGAAACCTTGTGAGAAAGTCATCATCCTACCAGTCGTCAAACCATCATTAACATCCCAATCTCGAATCGTCGCATCCGCTATTTTTAATTCACTGCTATTGAAATATTCTCCACTTGGGAAGGTATTGTTGTCAATAGAAGAAGCTAACGTCATGACCTTCATGGTTGATCCTGGTTCGTAGTTACTTTGATAAAGAATATCACGCCAAACAAAGTCTTTGGTGATGCCATCCTTAGTATCTGCATTAAAGGTAGGTCGTTGGGTGGTAGCAAGGATTTCACCTGTCTTTGCACTGACCAAGGTCGCGGTCATATACTTACCTTTTACTTTTTCTAGAAAGGTATCCATCTGAGTTTCCATGAAAGATTGGAGTGGGCTAGACAATGTTGTATAAACATCCTTGCCATCCACAGTCTGTTGCGATACCTGTTCTGTACCTGGTACGATATTTCCTACACGGTCTTTTTCATAGGTAATAATACCGTCTGTCCCAGCAAGAATGGTATTTAACGAACTCTCCAGACCAGACGTTCCTAACAAACTCTTACTACCATCCTCATTTTCATGGAGTTGGGCTAATCCAATAAAACTAGAAGCAAATTGTCCATTTGGGTAGCTTCTGTTAGGGCTAGTTGTAAAGTCTATTCCTTCCACACTAGCATCTTTTAAATCTTTTTTAATAGCCATCATATTGGCATAGGTAATCCCATTCCCTTTTGCACCAAAGGAAACTTGAGTTAGATTTGGTTGAGCTAATTGCTCTTTCACATAAGTTTCATCCATATCTAAATACTTATGGAAGACTTCAGCTACCTTATTAAACTGAGAATCCTCTACATAAAGAATCTTACCCGTTGCTGACTTGTATTTTTTGTCAATAATAGCATAGACGTTATAGGAAGTCGCATCTTCAGCAATAGGCACTCCATTTCGATCATAGATCGTCCCACGTTTGGCAGGAACTGTTCGGGTTGTTTGGTGAACCTTTTTAGCCTCTTTTACCAAGTCAGTACCAAATATATTACCTTTTGCGATAATATAAGCAAAATTGGCCAAAAAGAGGCCGAAAAGGGCAACAGCTAAAAAGCTGAGGTACTTGCCAACTATCCTACGGTTTTTTTCTGGAGATTTACGATTTTTTATCGCAAATCGGGTTATTTTTTCTGTCCATTTCATATCTTACTCCGCTGTTCGGATATTTTCATTATTCAATTTCAAATCTTTTTTATCTGCAATCTCTTTCAAACGCTCGGCACGAATCAATTCATTCACTTCCTGCTTGGCATCGTCCAGCTCTGTCTTCTTTTCCTCTATCTGCGCATTGATTTTTGTTAAATCACTTTGCACTTGCAAGAGCCGTGTCTGCATAAAGATAATGCTTACTGCTAAAACGAGAGCCGTAAAAGCGATGGAAAGATAAAAAGCCTTCTCCACACGTGAGAATTTTTTTATACGATTCTGCAAGAATTGACTGGTTGTTTCTTTATTATCTACCATTTTTTCCTCTTACTTGTGAATTTTTCTGGCCACGCGCAACTTAGCTGAGTGCGAGCGGTTATTGGCTTCTAATTCTTCTGCACTTGGCAAGATTGGCTTACGGGATACCAATTCCATCTTGGGCTTGAGATCATCTGGGATGAAAGGCAAACCTTTTGGAACTTCCACTGTTGAAGCTTCCTTGAACAATTGCTTGGTCAAGCGGTCTTCTAAGGAATGAAAGGTAATCACTGAAATTCTACCATCTAGAGCCAACATCTCCATAGCCTGCTGGATGGATTCATCTGCTGCTCCCAGTTCATCATTGACTTCAATCCGAATAGCCTGGAAGATCTGCTTGGCAGGATGGCCCTTCTTCTTGAGCTCCTTGGCAGGTTTGGCCGACTTGATAATTTCTGCTAACTCAGTCGTTGTCTCGATTGGCTTGACTTCACGTGCTTGTTCAATCTTACGCGCAATCTGTTTAGAGAATTTATCCTCACCATACTTGAAGAAAATTCGAACCAAGTCATGATAGTCATAGTGGTTCACCACCTCATAGGCTGTCAGACTAGCGTCCTGATTCATCCGCATGTCCAGTGGCGCATCCTTTTTATAAGAAAAACCACGCTCACGCTGGTCCAGCTGAGGACTAGACACTCCCAAGTCATAACAAATTCCATCAATTTCCTGAACACCAGCTTCGCGCAAACGTGCCTGTAAATGACGGAAGTTATCCTTTATAAAAGTCACCATCCCCTTTTCAATGTAAGGTGCCAAACGTTTTTGCGCATTGTCAATGGCATTCTGGTCCTGGTCAAAGGCATAGAGATGGCCTTTTTCACTTAATTTGCTTAATAAATATTCGCTATGGCCTGCTCCACCCAAGGTCGCATCAACGTAAACACCGTCAGGTTTCACATCAAGCATATCAATCGTTTCGTGGAGTAAGACCGTTACATGATGAAATTCTTTTGTCATATCCTATCTATTTTACCACAAATCCGACCAGCTTGCACTAGTCAGACAAATAGGGCAAAAACAAGTAAGATTTCTTTAAGAAATATGTCAAATATGCTTGACATCTATTTCTTAGAAGAATATAATATAGTCAAATATATGCGACACAAATTAGAAAGGAGTCCAGATGAATCGTGTGAAAGAATTTCGCAAGGAACTGGGCATTTCCCAGCTCGAACTCGCCAAGGATATCGGTGTCTCGAGACAGACCATCAATATGATTGAGAACGACAAGTACAATCCAACCCTGGAACTCTGTCTCAATCTCGCCCATAGCCTCCAAACTGACCTCAATAGTCTCTTTTGGGAGGATGATTTTTAAAAAGGAGCAAACTCATGAAAAAAGAAACCTTTACTGAAAAACTGATCAAACGCACATACGGTATTTCTGGTCCCCTTGACGAATACAAACGGCGTGAGGCCAATCGTATTGGGAACCAAGTCTTTATCGTCCTCTTTTATCTGATGATTTTCGGAAATCTTATTCCACTCCTTCTGGCCTATAAATACCCTCAAGAAGTGGCTCTAATCTATCCTCCTCTGATTTTAGTGATTGCCCTCATCTCTGCTGGCTATGTCACCTACCAAATGAAAAAAACAGGGATTACAACTATTGAACCAGATATGCTGAGTGAGAAAGAAAGTAAGCAACTTCGCTACCCAGGTCTTAAAGCAGGTTTGTTCTTTGGTCTATGGATGTTTTTTATAACTCCTCTTCTCAATATACTCATAGGTGAAAGTCCGGACTATTTTCATTCTCTTCTCACTATAAGAAATGGTGTATCAAGCATTCTCGGTTCTATCTTCTTCGGAGCAAGCATACAGTTCCTCATTTCCCGTCGCATTGAAAAAGCTAAGAAAGATCAAGATGAGGATTAGGAGGTGCCTTATAAAATCACTAGTAACTTTACTTACCTATCATCTTTTGTTTGCTTCACTGTTCATCTTCATCATCGTTTCAGGGAACTTGCCAATCAGAGAGATATTCCTCGTGCTAGTCTTTTTTCCAGGACTTAATAAAGGACTAACCTATCTAAAGATTGACTCCCCAAAAACACGTATACTCAACTTAGCACTATGCTTTATGATTTTATCTTTGCCACAACTGATGCTCATATCAGGCAATTGGAAATATTATTTACTGCTTACTATCGCGAGCATTTCTTCAATCACTTATCTTTATCATCTCTATCAATTTGTAAAAGAAAGTCAGTAAAACCGCTCATTTAGGAGGTTACTATCATGAAAAAAGAAGACTTAACCACTCGCCTACTCCGAAATCTCTTTCACATCCAAGGCCCTTTTGATGAATGCCGGCAAGAGATTATCTACAAGGCTTGTGCCCGTTCCATGGTCCAAATCGTTTATTCTTCCTTCTTCCTCTTCTTGTTTTATCTGTTATTTGGACGCTTCATAGAAGCCGTTCGCTATGCCATGCCCTACGTTTACTCTGGACTCATTTTTTTCATTACTTTAAAAACTCAAAGAGCCGTCAAAGAACTCCACTTGGAAAAAGATGACAAGTCAGAAATCATCCTTAAAACCTACAGCAAGAGCCAAATCAAATTCCGAAGCTGGGTGGTGTTTATCGGTCTTCAGATTGGCCTCTTTATCCTACTCATCTTTCATAAAGTCTTCGTTCAGCAGATGTCCCTTTCAGATTTTGTGAAGCTCCTCATGCAATTCGATAAAAGTGTTCCTTTACTGATGTATGGCCTGATTATCGGTAGCATTTTTGGAACCATGACCTACGGATTTCTATCACTACAGGAGGAGAAAACTCCTAAAAATACCAAACATAAGGAGAAAAGCAAGCAATGACTTCACTATACGATTTTTCAGTTTTGAACCAAGACAATCAAGAAACCTCACTAAATGCCTATCGTGGTAAGATTCTCTTGGTTGTCAACACTGCTACTGGATGTGGTTTAACGCCCCAGTACCAAGGACTTCAAGAACTCTATGATCGCTATCAAGACCAAGGTTTTGAGATTTTAGACTTCCCTTGCAATCAGTTTATGGGACAAGCACCAGGTAGCCCAGAGGAAATCAACACCTTCTGTAGCCTACACTATCAGACTACTTTTCCTCGTTTTGCCAAGGTCAAAGTCAACGGTAAAGAAGCGGACCCTCTCTATATTTGGTTGAAAGACCAGAAATCTGGCCCACTAGGAAAACGAATCGAATGGAATTTCGCTAAGTTTCTCATCGGTCGTGATGGGCAGGTCTTTGAACGCTTCTCTTCAAAAACAGACCCAAAACAAATTGAAGAGGCGCTACAAAAATTACTCTGACTTTTTTTGAATACATTCTTTCATTCAGTTTAATTCTTGAAAGGATGTATTTTTTTCTTTAAAAAGTGAAAGAATTTCTTTAAATTAGGTTTACTTTCTCTATTGCATTTCTTGGAACAATTTAGTATATTTGTTATGTTAAGGTTTTTAGGTTATTTTAAAGATTAAGATAACAATTTTAATTTTTTTATTCTAAAATGAAAGCGCTTAAACAGGAGGGGATTAGTCTCAAACTATTGCACAAAATCTAACTATCGCTAAAGAAAATCGTTTCCAAGTCATACTTGGGCTCAGACAGTAGCTGACTGTCTTGATTCAAACTAGGAGTACATTATGAATCGATACCTTTTTGAAAAAGAGCAAACTTTTAGCATCAGAAAATTAACCGTTGGAGTTGCTTCGGTTATGGTCGGACTCGCTTTTTTTGCATCTGGAACAGCACTAGCTGACGAAGCAAAAATTGAAGCTACAAGCTCTCAACCAAATGTAGAAAAATTGGCCGAAACTGAAAAAACCAAACCAGAAGTCAAAAATGAAAGTCCTGTAATTTCTACACCTCAAGAGTCAGAGAAAGCAGAGAAATCAGAAAAAACTGTTAAACCAGTAGAAGAAAAATCTGTAGCAGAAACTAAAACTACTGACTTGCTTCCTGAAGAAATCCACGATCAAGCTTATCCTGATGCACCCGTGAAAAACATAGATACTTCAGCAATCGTAGACAAGAAGGATAGTCCTAAAGTTGAGACAGAAAGCATTCTAAAAAACAAGGAAGAACTTCCAAAAGAAGCTGAAAATGGTAATCGTGCAATTATCAACGGTGGTCTAGATTTGAAGCACGTCCCTTATGAAGGACAACCTGCTACTGCTGCTAGTATGATTTACACTATTTACAATGGTGGTTCCCAACGCTATATCGTGTCTGGTTCTGGTATTTTTGTGGCACCAAATGTCATCTTGACTGTTGCCCACAACTTTTTAGAATCAAACCGTGATACAAAAGAAGGACATATTCGAGGCGGAGATTCTGCTAAGTTTTACTATAACCTCGGTTCTAATTCTGCTGTTCGCAATTCTCAACCTGTAACGGGTAATACTACTCTATTCAAAGAAGAAGATATTCATTTTTGGAACAAGAAAGAATTTGGAAAAGGATATCAAAATGACTTGGCTGCTGTTGTAGCACCTGTTCCTCTTCAAATCGCTAGTCCAAATAAAGCTGCTACCTTTGTTCCCTTGGCAGAAAATAAAACCTATCAACCTGGGGACCCTGTTAGCACGATTGGATATCCAACTGATTCAAGCTCACCTGAGCTCAAAAAACCAATTGTAGCTGGTCAACTTTACAAGGCTGATGGTGTCGTGAAATCTGTTGATAATTATGATGATAAAGGCTCAAAAGGCATCACCTATCATATGACTTCTGTTTCAGGCCTTTCAGGTGCTGGTATTATCAACGGTGATGGTAAAGTAGTCGGTGTTCACCAACACGGCACAATTGAAAACGGCATCCCTGACAAAGACCGCTTCGGTGGCGGAATCGTCCTCTCACCCGAGCAAGTAAAATGGGTAAAAGATATTATCGCTAAATATGGTGTCAAAGGTTGGTACCAAGGTGATAATGGGAAACGATATTACTTTACTCCTGAAGGAGAAATGTTCAGAAATAAAACTGCTGTTATTGGCGAAAATCAATATTCTTTCGATGAAAATGGTGTTGCGACACTCATTAAAGGAATCGATTACGGACGTGTAGTTGTTCAACACGTAGATGAAACTGGTAATCCAATCAAAACTGATGATATTTTTGTTGAAAAAACTGAAGTTGGAACAGCTTTTGATTATGACTTCAAAAAAGAAATCGCTAAGACTGACTTCTATACAAAAAATCAAGAGAAGTACCAGATTGTCTCTATTGATGGCGTCGAAATCAACAAACAACTCAAAGATGAGTGGACCTACAACGTCGTCAGCAAAACAGCTCCAGGAACACGGGTCATCAAGGTGGTTTATAAAGTGAATAAAGGTTCATTTGCCATTCATTATCGTTTGAAAGGCTCAGAGCAAGAATTAGCAGATGTTGTTACTGATAATAATGACGGAAAAGAATACGATGTTTCCTTTGTAAACACTTTTGAAGCAAAAGAAATCGCAGGCTACCGCGCAATCACTCCACGCTTAGAAGCCAGCATCCAGCACAAGGGTATGAATGATGTCGTCTTTGAATACGAAAAAATCTCTGATAGCTCTAATCCGACTTCAACTGTTTTACCTGCTGCTCATCCAGAAGATAAAGAAACAGAAATTGGAAATCACGGTCCCCTTCCAAGCAAGGCTCAACTTGATTATCACAAGGAAGAATTAGCTGCCTTTATCCACTATGGTATGAATACTTATACTAATTCTGAGTGGGGACATGGAAATGAAGACCCTAAAAACTTCAATCCAACTAACTTAGATACAGATCAATGGATCCGTACTCTAAAGGAAACTGGCTTTAAACGCACCATTATGGTAGTGAAACACCACGATGGCTTCGTTATTTACCCATCTAAATATACAAATCATACCGTAGCTGCAAGTCCATGGAAAGATGGTAAGGGAGACCTTTTAGAAGAAGTTTCAAAATCAGCTACTAAATACGATATGAATATGGGGGTTTATCTATCTCCATGGGATGTTAATAGTCCTAAATACAAGGTAGCTACTCAAAAAGAATACAACGAATACTACCTCAATCAACTAAAAGAAATCCTTGGTAATCCAAAATACGGTAATAAGGGTAAATTTATCGAAGTTTGGATGGATGGAGCACGCGGTAGCGGTGCCCAGAAAGTAACCTACACCTTTGACGAATGGTTCAAATATATTAAGGAAGCTGAAGGAGATATCGCTATCTTCTCTGCACAACCAACAAGTATCCGTTGGATTGGAAATGAGCGTGGTATCGCTGGTGACCCTGTATGGCATAAGGTCAAGAAAGCCAACATCACCGAAAATGTTAAGAACGAATACCTTAACCACGGTGACCCTGACGGAGATATGTACTCTGTAGGAGAAGCAGATGTTTCCATTCGTTCTGGTTGGTTCTACCACGATAACCAGCAGCCAAAATCCCTAAAAGAATTGATGGATATCTACTTCAAGTCTGTTGGTCGTGGAACGCCACTTCTTCTCAACATTCCACCAAACAAAGAAGGAAAATTCGCAGATGCTGATGTGGCTCGCTTGAAGGAATTCAAAGCGACTCTAGATCAAATGTATGCGACTGACTTTGCCAAAGGAGCGACTGTAACAGCAAGTTCTACTCGTCAGAACCACCTCTATAAAGAAAGTCACCTGACAGACGGCAAAGACGATACCAGCTGGGCGCTCTCAAATGATGCCACAACAGGTAGCTTCACAGTCGATTTGGGACAAAAGAGACGCTTTGACGTTGTCGAACTCAAGGAAGACATCGCTAAAGGTCAACGTATCTCTGGTTTCAAGATTGAAGTCGAAATCAACGGTCGCTGGGTAACTTACGGAGAAGGTTCAACTGTTGGTTACCGTCGCTTGATTCAAGGCAAGCCTGTAGAGGCACAAAAAATCCGTGTAACCATCACCGGAGCTCAAGCAACTCCAATCTTAACCAACTTCTCAGTCTACAAGACACCAAGTAGTATCGAAAAGACAGACGGCTACCCTCTTGGACTTGAATACCACTCAAATGCAACAGCGGATACAGCCGGTACAACTTGGTACAATGAATCTGAAGGTGTTCGTGGCACTTCTATGTGGACCAATCAAAAAGATGCCAAAGTAAGCTATACTTTCACAGGAACCAAGGCTTATGTCGTCTCTACAGTTGACCCAGGTCATGGAGAAATGTCCGTCTACGTTGATGGCCAAAAAGTTGCGGATGTGCAAACTAAGAACACTAGCCGTAAACGCAGCCAAAAAGTATATGAAACAGACGATTTAGCACCTGGCCAGCATACCATTACCCTTGTTAATAAAACAGGTGAACCAATTGCTACAGAAGGAATCTACACTCTAAACAATAACAGCAAGGGTATGTTTGAGCTTGAAGCAACTTCTTACGAAGTCGAAAAAGGAAAACCAGTCACTGTTAAAATTAAACGTGTTGGTGGAAGCAAGGGTACTGCTACTGTTCGCTTCATCACAGAACCTGGAACTGGGGTTCACGGTAAAGTTTACCAAGATACAACTCAAGATGTGACTTTTGAAGATGGAGAAACAGAAAAGACTGTTACCATCCCAACGATTGACTTTACAGAACAAGCCGACTCTATCTTTGACTTCAAAGCCAAGCTCACTTCTGTTTCTGATGGTGCTTTACTCGGTTTTGCTACCGATGCAACCATCCAAGTGATGAAAGCTGAATTGCTGATCAAGGATCAAACAAGTTATGATGACCAAGCTAGTCAGTTGGATTACAGTCCTGGCTGGCACCATGAAACCAATTCAGCAGACAAGTACCAAAAAACGGAGTCTTGGGCTTCCTTTGGTCGCTTAACTGATGAACAAAAGAAAAAGACAACTGTCACAGCCTACTTCTACGGTACTGGACTTGATATCAAGGGCTATGTTGATCCAAATCATGGTATCTACAAAGTCTTCCTAGATGGCAAAGAAGTTCCTTACCAAGACGGCATGGGAAATGCGTCGACTATTGAGGGCAAGAAATACTTTAGCGGTCACGCTGCTCAACGTCAAGGCAATCAAACTCTGGTTAGCCTAAAAGGTCTTGATGAAAACTTGCACGCAGTCACCCTTCAACTAGATCCTGATCGAAACGATTTGTCTCGAAACATCGGTATCCAGGTGGATCAATTCATCACTCGTGGTGAAGGAAGTGAACTCTACAGCAAAACACAAATCCTTCAATCTCTCTCTAAATGGAAAGACGACTTATCTAACTTTGATCCAAGTGGTTTGAAAAATACAGCAACTGCACGCCAAGCGTTCAAGTCTAATCTTGATAAACTCACTGCACAATTAAGTTCTGATACTGTAAATGTACAAGATGTGATGTCAACAGTCACTGCTTTGCAAGATATTCTTAGCAAAGACGAAAATTACCAAAAACCTGGAGACGAAACAAGTCCAGAACAACCAGTTGAACCAAAACAACCTGAACAGCCTGAAATCAATTACGATAAGGCTATGGCTAGCCTGACTGAAGCTATCGAGAAAAAAGTGGCTGAGCTTGGTGCCAACAACGATGCTAAGAAGAAATTAGTTGAAATTACTGACAAAGCAATCGCAGCTATTCAAGAGGCTAAGACTCAAGAAGACGTCAACAAAGCCCTCAATAACGCTCTTGAACAAATCAAGCAATTGCAACCTAGCCAACCAGAACAACCAGTTGAACCAAAACAACCTGAACAGCCTGAAATCAATTATGATAAGGCTATGGCTAGCCTGACTGAAGCTATCGAGAAAAAAGTAGCTGAACTTGGTACTAACAACGATGCTAAGAAAAAATTAGTTGAAATTACTGATAAAGCAATCGCAGCTATCCAAGAAGCTAAGACTCAAGAAGACGTCAATAAAGCTCTCAATAATGCTCTTGAACAAATCAAGCAATTGCAACCTAGCCAACCAGAACAACCGGTTGAACCAAAACAACCGGAACAGCCGGAAATCAATTATGATAAGGCTATGGCTAGCTTGACTGAAGCTATCGAGAAAAAAGTGGCTGAGCTTGGTGCCAACAACGATACTAAGAAGAAATTAGTTGAAATTACTGATAAAGCAATCGCAGCTATCCAAGAGGCTAAGACTCAAGAAGACGTCAATAAAGCTCTCAATAACGCTCTTGAACAAATCAAGCAATTGCAACCTAGCCAACCAGAACAACCGGTTGAACCGAAACAACCTGAAAAACCAATTACTTCTTCAAGTCCTGAAGAAGGAGTTAAAGAGCTTACCTTCCAACTCCCAAGTTTGGATATTGTTAAGAAGGCAGTACCATTCAAGACTATCCGTCGCGAAAATCCACAATTAGACAAAGGGAAAGAACAAGTTCTAGCAGAAGGGAAAGACGGCCTGCTAGTTGAGTACGTCGAAGTAGACGGTAGCAATCGTAAGGTAGTTCAAACTGAATCAACTCCAACTCTAGACCGAGTGATTGAAGTTGGGACTAAACAAAGTTCTGTAGGAACAGAGACACCACCAGTTGTAACTCTTCCTGAGTATCTTCTACCAAAAGAGCCTGAAAAACCAATTACTTCTTCAAGTCCTGAAGAGGGAGTTAAGGACCTTGTCTTTAAACTTCCAAGCTTGGATATTGTCAAAAAGGTGATACCATTCAAGACTATCCGTCACGAAAATCCAAACTTAGATAAAGGAAAAGAGAAAGTTCTAGCAGAAGGTAAAGACGGTTTGCTAGTTGAGTATGTCGAAGTAGATGGTAGCAATCGCAAGGTAGTCCAAACCAAATCAACTCCAGCTTTAGATCAAGTAATCGAGGTTGGAACGAAACAAAGTTCTGTAGGAACAGAGGCACCACCGGTTGTGACTCTCCCTGAGTATGTTCTACCTAGAGACACTGAAAAACCAGCTCCTGCAGTTGTAACAGAAGATTCACCAAGAAAAGATGAAAAAGCACCTGTTGCTACTACAGTTAGACAAGACAAGGAAAAACAACTCCCAGAAACTGGAGAGCAAGAAGCAAATGCCTTCTTATTCTTGGCTGCTATTACTTCAGTATTGTCTCTACTCATCTTCCAAAAGAATTTCAAAGACTAATTAAAATCTTTACTTAATTCTTTTCAATGATTCTAGTTCCCCCAAAGAGAAGACCAGCCGGTCTTCTCTTTTTCTATATATAAATCAAAAGATATCCATAAATTTCTATGGATATCTTAGTATATATAAAACAGAATGATTATTTGGGATAAGTATTTTCAAATTCAACAACAATTTCAAGTAAACGATTATCTAAAAAAGATAGGGCTTCTTGTCCGATTTCATCAGAAAGACCATAATAAGCTTCTTCAAGTCCTCTTCAGATAGCTGCAATGGGGTACACCAAAAAACGAGTTCATCTCCTACCAAATCTACTGGCCACTATTTTTAATCCCAGCATATACATAGGTCCTATTTCTAGGACACGCTTTTTCCGTTACCACCCTAAAATAAAAACGATGCTCCCGCCCATCCTTGGCATTTTCCTTGTTTAAAACAAAGTAGTTTTTCTGATTCATCGCCATGGTTCGTAGGATGTCATCAATCAAGAAAGTCAAGGGTACGTTCATGGCAGAGTATTTTTGAAAATCCTCTTCAAAATGAATATAGTTATCTGAAAAGTAATCCATCTGCAGTTTGTTTTCATACAGCTCTTTTCTAGTCATAAACTCCCTCCTCCCACAGCCGAATTTCGAGGATATCTGCAACCTCTATCAACCTATATCCCTCGCTTGTCCTAATAGATAGAGTCTGAGGCGATAACTCTCTCACCACACCGATGATAGTGGTTTTCTGCTTCTTTTCCTTTAGCACAAAACTTCCCCTAAGTTGGCCAACATAAAGCTGAGAAAGCAAGTGCAACTTCTCATCTGGAGTCAAATCCGTCGAAAAATCAACACGGCTTTTTTCTTCACTGAGCGAACTGGTGTGTTCTGAAAGGTAAAATCCCATCCACTTCTGCATACCTGGATCTTGATAATCTCGCGCGGATTGAAAAGGTAAATAAGAACGATCAATCATTGTAATCCATCTAATCCTCCAGCAGAATGTCCCCCAATCAGCTTGCTTCTGGCAAGACTCCTAGAGGCTTCTTCCAGTGCATTTGCTCTTAAAAGGGAAGTGAAACCAAATTGTTCCCGAATGGAGTCAATGACCGTCTGGAGCCTTTCTTCTTTTTCTAACTTGTCAACATCATCAAAGAGGGAAATCAATCCAAAGGATTCGTCTACAAAGCCTGAATAGTTTACTCCGACACTTCTGACTGCTCCAGAAGTGTATTTGTTATGAAATAACTTCAAAACATAATCCGTTAAGACAGCTGTATTATTGGTCGGTTCGATCTTCATTTGTGTGTGAATAGACGACCTAACCTCCTGTTTAGAGAAACCGACATAGATAGAGACAAGGGTTGTTTTCTTGCCAGACCTTCTCAATCTAATAGCCACCTGCTCCGCCATTTCTCGGAGAATAATTTCAATATCCCGTAGCTTCACGTAGTCTCTCGGCAAGATTTGAGAATTCCCCAGGCCCTTGGATTTGGCTTTATAAGGCTTATGAACATTGCTCTCATCAATTCCGTTAGCATGAAACCACAAACGAGGACCAGCCTGCCCCAGAGCTTTCTTTAGCTGGTCGGGATCGCTGGTTGCCAATTCCTTGATGGAAAAAATCCCCAGAGCATGCAAGCGTTTCTCCATCTGCCTGCCAATTCCCCAAAAGTCGGTCATCTTGGGAATGGACCAGACCTTCTCTTCCACATCCTGGTAAGACCAGTTGGCCCTCATGGTCGGAGTGTGCTTAGCCTCATTATCCAGAGCCAACTTGGCCAGTAAAGGATTGGCATTTGACATACCTACTGTAGAGTAGATCCCTGTCTGCCTCCAAATATCCCTCTGAATACGGGCAGAAAGCAGATCCAGCTTGTCTTTGCGAGAGAGACTCTTATCTGGGATGAAATAGTTGAGCGAACTAGTCAGATCAATAAAGCCCTCATCGATAGAGTAGGGATAAATATCATCTGGACTGCCATAGTTTTGAAAGATTCGCTGGATTTCCATATTGACTGCGATGTACTCGTCCATTCGAGGAGGGACAATCAAGGTAACTTGAGCCCAATCTTCGATGTAGCGAACATAGTCCGAGTCAGTCGGTAGCCCTTGCTTTCGAGCATTGTAATAGGAAAATTTTCGCGTTTTGATATCAAAAGGCAAATCATAGGCTCGACCAACATTTGACTTGCCAAAAATCTTCTTAAACAGGGGAGAGGAGGCTAGGATAAGACCAGTTGAATTATCCGCGCGACTCATGACACAAAGCGAGGTTTTCAGCGGATGTAAGCCCCGTTTCACGCACTCAACACTGGCATAAAAGGATTTCATATCGACAAAGGCAATGTCACTTTTGGGCTCTCTGGAATAATCAAAGTAGCCCATTGACTAGCCCTCCATCGGCACAAAGTTCCCAACGATAATCCCCACAATCCGAGGATCTTCCTCATAGGAGATGAAAATATCTTTGTATTTAGGATTGATAGAGACCAGACGCAAGCCATCTTCCTCACGATAAACCCGCTTGATATAGGTCTGATTGTTACAAACCACGGCATAAACCGCCCCATCATAGTCAAATCCTGTCTCTCGAATCAGAGCCACTGAACCATTTTGGTATTTAGGTTCCATGGAGTCCCCAGACACCCATGACGCAAAGTCATGAGCCAACTCCTCATTAAAGTAAACCGTATCAAAATTCTGATCATCGTAGACCGAAGCCCCAATCCCTGCTGACATGCGTTCATAAACACGGTACTCGTAGAGGCGCTCTGGCATAGCTGTCACTTTCTGGGCTTGCTCCTCTTGAGATAGGTTGCGAGCATAGAGAACAACCTTCTCCTGCCCTTGCTTGGAGAGGCTATGGTAGAGACGGACAATCTCGATCTGAGTAAAATATCCTTTTGGTACTTTTAAAATATTCTCTAGCTGAGCTACCTTCTCCTTGGACGGTTCCTTGACTCCACGTTCCCAAGCCGAGTAAGCCTGGAAACTAATCCCAAGTTGCTCTGCAATTTCCTTCTGTGTCAGTTTTAACTCTTTCCTCCGAGCCTTTAATTTTTCTGGCTGATACATACTTCACCTCCTATTATGATGCTTTAATGGACATTATCTCCCTTAGAAAGACTAATCGATGCTTGAATCCATACTTTCAAAACTCAACCAATATGGTTTAATTTTATTATATAAAAAAAGGGGACGATTGTCTACTAGGAATATCATAAACATCATGAGTTTTCATCAAACTAAAAGGACTTAGCCCTGTACAATACAGAACTAAATCCTTTAAATAAATAATTGATCTAACTTTTAAAATTCCTACAGAAATTCCAGTTTTTCTCTATTTGATACCAGACATTAGTTTTTCAATACGTGGAACGTAGAAGAGTAAGATAATACCGAATACAATCGTAATTCCTCCAACAATTCCATAGTAAGCCACTTCAGTTTCGCTTGTATAAAATTTTACAATTTGAGCATTGATAGCTTGGGCAGCTGCATTACTCAAGAACCAGATAGACATCATTTGTGCTTGGAAAGATTTTGGTGCTAGCTTAGTAGTGACTGATAGACCAATAGGCGAAATCAACATTTCCCCCACAATCACAATAGCCCAACTCATAATCAACCAGAAAGGACTGACCTTAACATCTGTCCCAAAGAGCATCCCTGGTAACATCATCCCTGGTAACATCATCCACAAGAAGGATAAACCTGCTGCTAATAAACCGTAAGCAAATTTCTTAGAAGAGGACGGTTGCTTTTTACCCATTTTCCCCCACAACCATGCAAAAATCGGCACATAAATCATAATGAAAAGTGGATTGATACTTTGGAAAAAGCTAGATGGGAAATGAATTTGATTTCCAAATACATTAAAGTAAAGTCGAGTTTGATCATCCGCAAATAGAGCGAGAACAACAGACCCCTGCTCCTCAATAGACCAGAAGAGTACTCCAGCGATAAATAAAGGAATGTAGGCAAATACTCGGGATCTCTCAGTAGCAGTTATTTTCTGACTAGATAAAATTTTGAAGAAATAGTAGATTGGAATGATTACCGCAATCACTGTAAAGATATTAACAATCATATCCACGTTAAACTGGTGAGTAAAGACTAAACCTATAACCACAAGAATAACCATGACAAGTGTAATCAGCAAGCGTTTAATCAAGATCTGCTGGTCCTTCTGTGAAAGTGGATCAGTGGGGTAAAGACTTGATTCAGGCAGATATTTCTTCCCATCTAAAACATACTTCACCAGACCAAAGAACATCCCAATGGCAGCTAATGAGAAACCTAGATGGAAATTGACTTCCTGGCCTAGATAACCTACTAAATAAGGGGCAACGAAGGCACCTAAGTTAATACCAAAGACAAAGATACTAAAACCTGCATCCCGTCTATCATCCTCTTTTTCATAAATTCCCCCCACCATATCTGAGATATTGGGTTTTAAAAATCCAGTTCCAAAGATAATCAAGGCAATAGAAATATAGAGAGCCACTTGTCCAAAAGGTGTTGCCAAAGCAATATGCCCTAGCATAATCAAAATCCCACCGTAAAAGACAGTCTTACGGCTTCCTAAAATACGGTCACTGACAAAACCACCGACAACCGAGGACAAAAATACTAGCGAGCCATAAATTGCCATAACCGATGCAGCCGTGGTCTTATCCATCCCCAACCCACCATCTTGCACACTATAGTACATATAGTAAAGTAGGATAGCTCGCATCCCATAGTAAGAAAAGCGTTCCCACATCTCTGTAAAGAAGAGGGTGGACAAACCCATAGGATGTCCAAAAAATGTTTTCTGTTTTTCCATATATATTCTCCTTTAACGATATAATAATTCATTTTACAGAATTTTCAAACAAATCCTGTTTGTTTTAGAAAATTTTCTGAAAAATCATACGTCTCATACTTAATTCCACCATAAAAATCCGTTTCAGACTAACTTCCACTTCGGTCAGGCAAGCGAGAGTTACTTTGAAAAATCACCTTTAAAAACTTGCTCTTGTTTAGTTTAAAAAATATTTCAAAACTTGAAACTTACTTATCTCATCCTTTCCTCTTCAGTAAACAAAAAAATCCCTATGCCAAACTTGTAATTACTAAAATACAAGCCAATAAGCATAGAGATGTAAAACTGTTACACATTAAAAAATAAATAATTAGTAATTAAATAATAGAAATTGTGTACGAAATGTCTCAATTAGTTTTCGCTAGTAAATATCATTTCCAACAAACGCCCTCTCAATTCCTTATCCTGATGATGCAAGATATTCATTAACTCATGAGAATTTTTGGCATTGATGAATTGATTTAACAATCTATCTTTTAATTCATATGGAAGAGAAGCTGTCTTTAGCAGTCTGAAAACTTCATCATTCAGAGACGGTATTTTATTATCATAAATTATTTTCTATTAATAATTTCTTTAACTATCTGTTTATCAGATTGTTAATCTTCTAAAAATGATGAGTAATAAAATCTAATATTCTTATCGTATTCATATTTATTATACAACTTATCCCTTAATGACTGATACGAACTTTATTTATATCTAAATGAAAAGCTATCTATTACCCATTAATTTTACTCTTAATTATTGTCACTTCCAATTTGGAAGAATGTAGAAAAAAATATAACTATAAAGCTAATTAAGATTGGAACACTTAAAAGTAAAATATGTAACGGTATTTTAAAAAGGATAACAACATTATCAATTAACCCCAAAGGGCTAAGTGAGCCGTTTACAAAGATCGAATATAAAATATAATGAATAAGTACAGTTGTAGCAAGAGAGAAGTATATACGTTTATTAATGTAGTGTCTACGTTTAATCTTTAGTTTTACTTCACCAGAATCTGAATATTCTAAACGTCTTACTTCATTTTGTGACTCCGATTCAGCCTGTTCCGGAGTGACCATATTTGGTTGTTCCGTAACAATCAGTTTATTTTGCCTATCTATTTGAGTCATATATATAAGCATAAACAGATATACTATATAAAGTGTTATAATGTACATTGCAAAAATTAATATAGTCGGAAATTCATCCTTATAAAACACCATCAAATAACTCATTATAAAAATAATTATTATAAAAATTACAGGTATTAACATACCCAGGAACCATTCTTTTACACTCTTCCACTTAATCATATTTATCCCTGGTAAGTTTTTAAAGAAATCGTCATTTCTATTAAAAGTATCTCCAATAGCACGATTAAAATCTTTCTCGAATTTTGATTTACTATCCTCCAGTTCTGGGAAGATTAAATTATTTCTATCTTTGAATTTATCTCTTGCATCTGTGTTTGTATATACACTATAATCTTTTTCAAAATCCCATATTTTTTCTGCTCTCTTTAATACATATATCTTTTGGGTATCAATATACATGTTATCAATTGTCGCTATTTTATAAGAAATATAAGATAACAGCACTATAATAGCTATAAAAAGTAAAAGATATAAAACAATTAACGCAAAGTCCCTATATTTATTAAATGTGTCAGCAACATTATTAAAAACTGTTGGAACATCCTTGATATTACTTAGATCGGGTAGTAAAACTTTTAAGAATTTAGTTGAACCTAAATATCCAAAGACAGCTAATATAATGCTATAAATACCAATCTTTTTAGGTTCATTATTATATAAGAAATCTAAATAGTCCTTAAGTTGTTCTTTTGAAATGCCTTGAACTTCAAATTTTTCTTTTAAACCAAAAACTACTTTATCAACCTCAAACATAGAGGTTGTTTTTTTATTGATAACTATCCCATTCCGTTCTCGCTTATACCAATTACTATACTCTCTATCAATTATTTGGAAAACTATAGAGCCTGCATACTTTCTTTTTGCTTTCTCCTTGAATTTAAAATATGCAAAAAGTAAAATCAATGAAAATAAAACTGAAATCATTTGAAACATATATACTCACTCCTATTTATTTCCGATTTTTCTCTATATTCAAATGCCTTCTTCCGTTCTTCCATAAATTCAATCAACTCTTTTTGAAAGACTTTCTTCTCTTCATCAGTTAAACCTTTTGAGTT
This sequence comes from Streptococcus mitis, assembly GCF_946190155.1. Taxonomy (GTDB): domain Bacteria; phylum Bacillota; class Bacilli; order Lactobacillales; family Streptococcaceae; genus Streptococcus; species Streptococcus mitis_CL. The sequence goes on along the minus strand of NZ_CAMHZL010000004.1, from coordinate 108,527 downwards.
CATACGAAAAAGTAACTCAATATTATCTAGTTCATCTGATTTTTCTTCTGAATTTCCAACTAGGTAATCAACGGACACATTTAAAACTTGTGCAATCTTAACAAGATTTTCTTGTGTTGGTTTTTTTACTCCACGTTCCCATGAAGCATATGCCTGTTGGGAAATATTTAGTTTTTCAGCTATATGACCTTGTGTTAGTTTTACTTGTTTCCTTAGTGTCTTCAAGCGTTCTGCAAATTCCATATGTAACCTCAAAAAATTATTTTAAAATTTTGCAGAAAATCGTTGGTATTTACAACTAATGGTTGTATAGCAGTTGAAAATAATAATCTTATCTTCAAGGCTAAACCACGATCATTGATAATTAAATAAAAAGTGCGTCTGACAACCAGAGGACTGATTGCCAAAACTACACTAAACTTCGTGCCTTTATTGTAAATGTTTTGGAAAGAAAAGTCAAGTCTGCTTGATGGTTGAAGTGAAGATTAAAAACATTTTTGTGGACTTCCACGCATTTCGGACTTTCGCACTTTTCCGAATAGTAAAGTGAACTGGCTTCGCCAAAGGGCGTAAGAGAACCCAATGGGCATGATAGTGACTACCTATTGAGGTTAGCTGGGAAAACGATGGTAATTCATGCAAAGCACCTTGCTAAACGTTGCCACCGTGAAGGAGGGATCCTTCAACCAAATAACTTTTCTTTACTGCTGTCTATCTAATTTACTAGATAGATTTACTCTAGCTACTAAGTCCATTTTCTTAGTAGCTTTTTACTTTTACAATAAAGGAGAACACTATGTCTAGCTTTTTTCGCACAACAATGTGAACGACTCTACAATAATTACATATTCACCTATGATATGTTTTCTACATCCGAACAACTCCAGGGACAACTCTATCATCAAGCCCAAAAGACTTTAGATAAACTTGCCAACCAATCACTGCTTACTGGCTTTGCTCAAGGTGAAGTACAATTTTATACCAGAATGTTCAAACGAAAACTTTTTACTCATTACTACTCAAGAGTGAAGCAACTAGCTTAACTCTTTTTATTTTACACTCAGAAAGGAAACAACATATGATACCAGAAACTTTAAAAATGAAACCAGAATTTATTGGCCTAGCTTACTATGAAAAATTAGGAAATGCACCACGTTATGTCTTTGGTAAGGAAGGAAAGTACCAAAGACATATTTTAAATAGTGAAACTCATGGTGCCTTCCACGTTATTACACCGGCTTCTACAACAGTCTTTCCAGAAGATGCTCTTGTTGAAGCAGTTAATCCTATTTTCTTATCGGATACTTCACTGAATGGAAATTCTGCCGCACCTGCACTCAACGTTTTTGCTGAGAAGCTAGTACTCAAAAAATAACAAAATAAAGGAGAAAATAAAATAGCTAAAACTGGATTAAACTATGGAATCTATAAAGCATCGACACATAGCGATACAAGTACAACTCAGATTTATGTCAATACTTCGAATGTAGTTCCTATAGCAGTTGGTGAATTTGCTTTAAAGTCTCTAAAACAATAAGGTAAAAATAAGGTGAACTTTGATGTAAACTTTTTAAAAAAACACGAAAAAAGCACCCATGAGGTAAACTCTTGAGTGCTTTGAAACGTTGATATAATCGTATTGATTAACGTTTTGAGAATTGTGATGCTTTACGAGCTTTCTTAAGACCTGGTTTCTTACGTTCAACTTTACGTGAGTCACGTGTAAGAAGTCCTGCGCGTTTCAATGAATCGCGGAAGTCTGGGTCTACTTGAAGAAGGGCACGAGCGATACCGTGACGGATAGCTCCTGATTGACCAGCGTATCCACCACCTACAACGTTAACGAAAACGTCGTATGAACCTGCAGTTGAAGTAACTGCGAATGGTTGGTTGATTACAAGACGAAGGTCAGCGTGTGGGATGTACTCTTCAACATCTTTTTTGTTAACAGTGATTTTACCAGTTCCTGGAACAAGGCGAACGCGTGCAACAGCGTTTTTACGACGTCCAGTACCTGCATATTGTGCTTGTGACATACTTTATTGTTCCTTTCCTTAGATAAGTCCTGAAATGTCAAGAACTTCTGGTTGTTGTGCAGCGTGAGTGTGCTCAGCTCCAACAAATACTTTCAACTTCATACCTTGAGCGCGTCCAAGAGTATTGTGTGGAAGCATACCTTTAACTGATTTCTCGATCAAACGTACTGCATTTTTAGAACGAAGTTCACCTGCAGAGATTTGTTTCAATCCACCTGGGTGGTTTGAGTGAGTGTAGTAGATTTTATCAGTTGCTTTTTTACCAGTCAATTTAACTTTTTCAGCATTGATAACAATCACAAAGTCACCTGTATCAGTGTGTGGTGTAAATGTTGGTTTGTTTTTTCCGCGAAGTACGCTAGCAACTACTGCAGAAAGACGTCCAAGTGGCACATCAGTTGCGTCAACTACGTACCATTTACGTTCAACTTGGCCTGGTTTAGCCATAAATGTTGTTTTGTTCATGATTTCTCCTATATATAGTTCGATTTTTGTTTACGGTGATGGGTGTTCCTTCCCATCGAAAAGTATTTGGAAGGTTCCGGGGCCTTTCAAATGGGGTAAACAATACCGCCTACTATAATACCAAATTTCACCCCTAAAAGTCAATAGATATGAAAAATATTTTTCTGAATTCCACTCTTTTTATCTCTAAAAAACCTCGCTTTCGCGAGGCTCTTCTATTTATAAGATAAGGCACGTTTAAAGGTTTTCCAAGGACCTAAATCATCTGTTTGCAGAACGAGACTAGCATACATACGTCCGATAAAGACTGTTGCCGTTACTGCAAAAGCAATCGTAATAGCAAGCGAAATCCAAGCTTCTAATCCATTTGCATAACCATTAATAGCTCTAAACGGCATGAAGAAAGTCGAAATAAAGGGAATATATGAACCAATCTTCAAGATGAGATTGTCACCAGCTGCACCTAGAGCTGTCACTCCAAAAAAACCACCTATAATCAAAATCATCAAAGGCGACAAGGCTTTTCCTGAGTCCTCAGGACGAGAAACCATAGAACCTAGGAAGGCTGCTAAAACAACGTACATAAAGAGGCTAACCAAGACAAACAATAAGGTGTTGAGCGAGAAAGCCTCTCCTATATGGTTTAAAATACCAGATTGTGCCAAGATTGGTAGGTCTTTAAAGAGAAGAATGGCAGCAAGTCCACCCACGACGTAAATGCCAATATGGGTCAAAATCACAAGAAGCAGAGCTAGCATGCGAGCGTAGAAATAATGACTAGCTCGGATACTAGAGAAGACCACCTCCATAATTTTGGTTCCTTTCTCGCTAGCCACTTCCTGAGCAGTGACACTAGCATAGGTAATCAAAATCATATAAAGGAAGAAACCAAGCCCTGCGGCCGCAAAGGTTTGAATCATTTTTTTATTTTCCTTGGATTCATCAATTTTCTCCGTAAAGTTAACTGTTTGTTCCAAGCGTTTTTCCTGTTCTTGTGACAAATTGGCTGCCGAACGATTGAGTTGGTATTGCAGTTCGTTGAGCTTATTGGTTACTGCTAGCTTGATGCCTGTTTCAAGAGAAGTTTCACCATGATAGACGGCCTTGAGGACACTGTCCTCTTGGTCAATGGTTAGGTATCCCTTGATTTTCTCATCTTTGATAGCAGCTTGGGCACTGGCTTCATCCTGATAATCAAAATTGAGACCATTGCTACCCTTGAGCCCATCTTCCACAGATGGCACAGTTGTTACTACTGCTATCTTACTATTCTTGGCCATAGAAGACCCTTGGAGATAACCAATTCCTACAGATAAGGCTAAAAAGAGGAACGGCGAAATCACCATAAAGAAGAAACTCCACGATTTGACATGTCGAAGATAGGTTTCCTTGATTACAACCCACATATTTCTCATACTTCCACCCCTGATTCTAGTTTAAAGATTTCATCGATTGTTGGCGCTTGCTGGTCAAAGGTTGCGATATATTGCCCTTGAGTCAAGATTGGGAAAAGTTCCCTTCCAGCACTCTCATCCTCTAAGATCAATTTCCAACTGCCTTGCTTGGTCAAGCTCACCTGTTTGACATGAGGAAGTTTTTCCAATTCTTCCTTGCTTCGTTCACTTGAAACAAAGAGACGCGTTTTCCCGTATTGGTTGCGGACATCCTGAACTGGTCCATGCAAGACCACACGACCATCTCGAATCATCAAAATATCATCACAAAGTTCCTCGACATTGGTCATGACATGATCAGAAAAGATAATGGTTGCCCCACGTTCTTTTTCTTGAAAAATGACTTGCTTGAGCAATTCTGTATTGACTGGGTCCAATCCACTGAAAGGCTCATCCAAGATAATCAAGTCTGGTTCATGAATCAGAGTAATGATGAGCTGAATCTTCTGTTGATTTCCTTTTGACAGACTCTTGATTTTATCTGTCAGCTTCCCTTTCACTTCCAACCTCTTCATCCATTGAGGGAGTTTTTCCTTGATTTCCTTAGCATCCATGCCCTTTAGAGTCGCCAAATAACGAACTTGTTCAAGGACTGTCAATTTAGGCATGAGACTGCGTTCTTCAGGTAGATAGCCAATCCGAGCGTAGGTCTCCTGACGAATATCCTGACCATCCAGACTAATTTCTCCTTGATATTCTAAAAACTTCAAAATACTGTGGAAAATCGTTGTTTTCCCAGCACCGTTTTTCCCGACTAATCCCAAAATACGACCTGGTCGCGCTTGAAAGTCAATACCAAACAAAACTTGCTTGGGTCCAAAACTTTTCTCTAGACTTCTTACTTCTAGCATCTTTCACCTCCGAAATGTCTTGCACTCATTATACTCCTTTTTGATAGCCTTTACAATGATTTTTGTCCATTTTATCATCCTCATTTTAGTAAAAAATCTTAGGGTACTTTGAGTTATGAATACATTATACACTGGTAAACTCCAATTTATCTTCTCTGTTCCTCAACTGTCTATTTTTGATCCTGAATTGTTATTTGAAAAGCAAAAATCCACCCCGAAGGATGGATTGATAAGTTAACGCATTTCTGCATTGACTTTTTCTTCAAGAGACGCTTGGATTTTTTCCATGTAGCGTGCGACTTCTTCGTCCGTTAAGCTGTCTTCTGGATTTTGGAAGGTCAAGCTATAGGCCATTGACTTCATACCAAGTCCCAATTTTTCACCTGAGAAGACGTCAAAGAGTTTGATATCTGTCAAACGTTTCACGCCGGCAGCTTGGATAGCGTCCACAACTTCTTGGTGAGTCACTTCTGCCTTAAGGAGAAGGGCAACGTCACGGCTAACTGCTGGGAATTTGGTGATTTCCACAAATGGAGTAGCAGGTTGAAGGACCACTTCGATTGCTGAAAGGTTGAGCTCAGCTACATACGTTTCTGGAATATCGTAAGCCTTAGCAGTGACTGGATGCACTTGGCCAAGGAAACCAAGAACTTGGTCACCGAGTAAAATCATAGCTGTACGTCCTGGGTGGAGGCTAGCGATTTCAGATGTTGCCGTATAGGTTACTTGGAGGCCCAAACGAGCAAAGAGGGCCTCAAGGATTCCTTTAGCATAGAAGAAATCAACTGGAACTGCTGCTGTTTGGAAATCTTTTTCAGCAACCAAGCCTGTCAAGGCAAAGGCAAAGCTATTAATCTCATTTGGAAGTTCTTCTTTTGGATTGCCTGTTTGTTCAAAGACTTTTCCGATCTCGTAAAGGGCCAAGTTTTTGTTCTTACGAGCCACGTTGTAGGCAACAGTATCAAGAATACCTGAGATCATATTTTGACGGAGGACAGAACGGTCCACTGTCATTGGCCACATGAGTTCAGTAAGGTTACTTGGTTGAGCCGTAAACTCAACTGCTTTTTCAGGCGTTGTCAGAGCGTAGGTGATGATTTCTGTCAAACCTGCCCCTTCAGCAATGGTACGAACTTGACGGCGGAGTTTTTGTGTCGCAGTCAATTCACCAGCTGTTCCATCATCTTTTGGAAGACTAGTTGGCAAGCGGTCATAGCCATAGATACGAGCGATTTCTTCAAAGAGGTCTGCCTCGATAGTGATATCCCAGCGACGACGTGGGACGCTGACTGTAAAGCTGTCTGCATTGCCAGAAAGACCAAAGCCAAGACGACGGAAGACGTCTTCTACATCAGCGTATGAAAGCTCAGTTCCGAGGACACGGTTAACATCAGCAAGAGTTGAAGAAACTTCCACATCAGAGGTATCAAGTTCACCCGCTGAAACGATGCCTTTACGCACCGTCGCACCTGCAAGTTCTGCAATCATGCTAGCTGCCGCATCAAGTGCTTCGTTAACTGTTGCCACATTAATCCCTTTTTCAAAGCGAGAAGACGATTCTGAACGAAGGTTGAGGCGACCGCTAGTCTTACGGATAGATTTTCCATTGAAAACAGCTGCTTCAAGGACAACACGACTAGATTTTTCAGAAATTTCTGTTGCTTGACCACCCATAACACCTGCAAGGGCTACTGGCTTGTCTGCGACAGTGATGACTAGGTCATTCACGTCCAAGTCACGTTCTTCACCGTCCAAGGTCACTAATTTTTCACCAGCACGCGCTTCACGTACACGGATATCACTCCCTTCAAAGGTATCCAAGTCAAAGGCGTGCATTGGTTGACCAAAGTAGAGAAGGATGTAGTTGGTCACGTCCACTACGTTATTGATTGGACGGATTCCTTCATTCATGAGAAGGTTTTGCAACCATTGTGGACTTGGTGCGATAGTCACATTGTCCAAGATACGAGCTGCATAGTAAGGCGCCTTGTCTGTCTCAATGCCCACAGAAAGAGCATCTGCTGCAGCTGGGTCAGTTTCTGAAAGAGTAAATTCTTTAAAGTTGACCGCCTTGTCATAGATGGCTGCAACTTCGTGAGCTACTCCACGCATAGAAAGAGCGTCCGCACGGTTTGGTGTGATAGAAAGTTCGATGATTTCATCATCCAAGTCTAGATATGAGAAGACTTCCTCACCTGGAACGGCATTTTCTGGCAAGATTTGGATACCATCTGCGAATTCCTTAGGCACAACTGAGTCAGAAATTCCTAATTCGCCCAGTGAACAGATCATCCCAAGTGACTCCAAGCCACGGATTTTTCCTTTTTTGATTTTGTAGTTGTCAGCGATACGAGCTCCTGGAAGAGCCACCATGACCTTGATACCAGCACGCACATTCGGAGCACCACAAACGATTTGACGGGCTTCTTCTTCGCCAACGTTAACCTGACAAACATGAAGGTGAGTTTCTGGCACGTCTTCGCAAGACAAGACCTCACCGACGACAATTTTTGAGAGACCGGCAGCCGGTGATTCCACACCTTCTACCTCGATCCCTGTGGTTGACATTTTTTCAGCCAACTCTTGTGATGGCACATCAATGTCCACCAATTCTTTTAACCATTTATAAGATACAAGCATAATTCTGATTGTAAGGTCCCACCAAGTAAGACCTTTTCAATTCCTTTCTTTTTCTTCGAGTCAGTCCTCACCATTTCTCGTCAAGAGTAGCTGACTAGGACTGTGTTTCAGGTTTCAATCTTATTTAAACTGTTCTGAGAAGCGGACATCTCCTTGGTAGAATCCACGGATATCGTTGATTCCATAACGGAGCATAGCTACACGCTCTTGTCCAAGACCAAAGGCAAATCCAGAGTAAACAGTCGCATCGATACCACTCATTTCAAGGACACGTGGGTGAACCATACCGGCACCCATAATTTCGATCCAACCTGTTTTCTTACATACGTTACAGCCTTCTCCACCACACTTGAAGCAAGAAACATCCACCTCAACAGATGGCTCTGTGAATGGGAAGTAAGATGGGCGCAAACGAATTTGACGCTCTTCACCGAACATTTTTTGCACAATCAACTGAAGGGTTCCTTGAAGATCAGCCATAGAGATATTTTTCCCAACAACCAAGCCTTCAATTTGGTGGAACTGGTGACTGTGGGTCGCATCGTCTGTGTCACGACGGAACACACGCCCTGGTGAGATCATTTTCAAAGGGCCTTTAGAGAAATCATGAGCATCCATTGCACGCGCTTGAACTGGAGACGTGTGAGTACGGAGTAAGATCTCTTCTGTGATATAGAAAGTGTCCTGCATATCACGAGCTGGGTGGTCTTTTGGAAGGTTCATACGTTCAAAGTTATAGTAGTCTTGCTCCACTTCAAAACCATCCACGACTTGGTAACCCATACCAATGAAAATATCTTCGATTTCTTCACTGGTTTGTGTCAAAACGTGGCGGTGACCCGTCGCAACAGGGCGACCTGGAAGTGTCACATCGATACTCTCGCTAGCCAGTTGAGCTGCGACTTTCTTTTCTTCCAATAGTTTAGCTGTTTCTTCAAAGGCTGCTGTCAAGACATCACGAGCTTCATTGACGTGTTTCCCGATAATCGGACGCATCTCAGCAGAGACATCTTTCATCCCTTTGAGGATTTCAGTAAGTGAACCCTTTTTCCCAAGGACAGAAACACGCAAATCTTGCATCTCTTTTTTATTTTCAGCAGTAATCTGCTTCAAGCTAGCCAGCGTTTCTTCACGAAGCGCTTTTAATTGTTCTTCAATAGTTGACATAATTCCTCCATCAGTCTCTCGTAGATAAAAAGAAAACCACATGCCAAAAACTCCACTCGGAGCGTTGACACGCGGTACCATCCGTTTTTATCTGACAAGTCAGACCTTCATTTCTAAATCCATGCACAAGTGAATTCACCCAGCTTTCATATAGAGAGCTTGCAGTCACGGCTCTCCTCCCTGATATACTTCCCTTAGGCTACTAGTCTTGCAGATTTCTATTCAATTACTACATAGTTTATCAGATTTTTACCATTCTTGCAAGACCTATCTCACTTCTGCTTGCCTTTAAATCGCCATTGGAAACGGAGCTTGTCATAGAAAGGAAATTCGATAAACAAGACTCCCAAGCCCACACAGAGACTGGCTAGGACGTCTGATGGATAGTGAACTCCCAGATAGACCCTTGATACCAGCACACTGACTAGGTAGAGACCAAGGACGATTTGTACGATTTTTCTCCAGACTGGATTTTTAATCCGTTGACTGAGAATGACAATCAGAGAACCGACCATCAAGGTTACAGCTAGAGAATGGCCACTTGGGAAGGAAAATCCCTTCTCCTCAACCAAGTGTAAAATAGCTGGTCGTGGGCGCTGATAGACATTTTTAAAGGTCACGATTAAAAGACCTGCCAAAGCCAGATTTCCCAGCATGAAGAAACTTTCTATCTTCCATCGCTTACGATAAAAGACAAAAGCTGTAATGACAACCCAGGTGATAATCACTGGAATATCAATCAAGCGTGTGATGGCCCTAAAAAGAATAGTCAAGTAATCTGGCAAGTCTCCTCGAACGGCAGTCTGTATCGGTTGGTCAAAACCGACCAGCGTTTCAGGATAAAATTTGACCATGTAGCCAAGAATAACGAAAAGTAAAAGGGCAAAACTGCCCTTCATTAAAAATGTTTGTTTATCTTTCATAGTGTTTTAAGGTTGGTTTCAAGAGAACGTACAACAACCAGAATGAAACGGAAAAGATTACACCCTCAATCAAATTAAAAGGCAACACCATAGTCATTAGGTAGTTGGAAAGTCCCAAAATTTTTCCAATATCAAAGTTAGCAAACTTAGCGTACAAAGGAACAGCGTAAACATAGTTGAGAACCAACATAGCCACGGTTAAACCAATAGTCCCAGCTAGAGAGCCTAGTAGGAAACGAAGGGTTGTCCGTTCCTTTTTCCAAATCAAAGCAAATACGATGACAAAAACTCCCAAAGCTACGATATTCATTGGCAAACCAATGTAAGTATTCACTCCCTGGCTGTTAAGAAGCAATTTCAAGAGTGAGCGAAGCAAGAGAACTCCTAGAGCAGCAGGCAAATCCATGACCACCAAGCCCACAAGGACTGGCAAGATACTAAATTCGATCTTGAGGAAGGACGCCGCTGGTAAAAGCGGAAAGTCAAAGTACATCAGCACAAATGAGATGGCTGATAAAATCGCAATGGTCGAAAGTCGACGTGTGTTTGTCATAACAGGTTCCTCCAATTTTCTATAAAATCAGAAGAAGTTAGAAAGGATTCCTCTATCTATTCTCACTTTTTATATCCCAAAAGTTCCCTCTCACTCTATTAAGGAAATTCAAGCAAGCGGTTACAGTTTAGCTATAAATCTATCAGAACAGACAAAGCTATTCTTTCGTCTTCTCCCATCCAGACTATACTGTCGGTTGTGGAATCTCACCACATCAGCTTGCGCTCGCGGACTTCTTTAAAGAGAAGGAAATAGAGATTTTTCTTTTAGACTAGGCGACAAGCTGTAGGCATAACTTCTGGTTAGGCAAAGCTTGTCAACAAAGTATAAAAGGAAAAGATCATTTCCTAGTTAAAGTCACCGCCGGTCGGGAATCACACCCTGCCCTGAAGACTCTTTTATCATAACAAAAAACGCTTGCAAGCGCAAGCATTTTGTTCATTTTCATTTTCATTTTTTATTTCAATTTATCCACTTCATAGGTATGAACGAGCTCAAGACCTGCAAAGTTCTGCTGGCGGAGGGCTTCGTAGACAATCATGCAGACGGTATTAGACACATTGAGACTGCGGACATGTTCATCATTCATGGGAATACGGAGAGCCTTTTCAGGATGTTCTCGCATAAAGTCCTCAGGCAAGCCCTTGTCTTCACGTCCAAAGAGAAAATAATGGTCCTCGTCAGTCGATAAATCCACATCAGAATAGACTTTTTCCGCGAATTTCGAAATCAGATAGAGTTTGCCCTTCATCTGAGACATGAAATCCTCCAAACTCTCGTAAAAATAAATCTCTAGCTTATCCCAATAATCCAATCCAGCTCGCTTCATCTTGCGGTCATCGATAGGAAAGCCCATTGGCTTGATGATGTGGAGGGGAGAATTGGTCGCAGCGCAAGTACGCGCGATATTGCCTGTATTTTGTGGAATTTGAGGTTCAAATAATACAATGTGATTTGTCATGACTTGCTTCCTTTTACCATTGCAAAAAAATAGCCACACTGCCCGGAGTCAAGCTCAGCAAACAGCGTGGTTAAGGCATCGTTAACTTACCTCACAACAGGTTTGAAGTAAATCAGCGAAACTACTTTCTTAGTATAACACTTTCAGAATCATTGTCAATAGAAACGACTTGATTTTTTCAATTTTTTCAAGCTATTTCCAAGGGTTGTAAAATCGTCCGTGATTCTGCAAGATAAGTAGTAAACTAGCTACTAAAAACAAGGCTGCCAAGAGCAAGGTAAGATAGTCTCCTTTTTTCAAGGCCTGATAACTATACCAAGTCCGCTTTTTCTCTTTTCCAAAGCGGCGAAGCTCCATGGCTGTCGCGATGGTATCAATGCGTTCTAACGAGCTGAAAATCAGAGGAGTAATAATGCGCAAATTGCCTTTGATTCGTTGCATGAGAGAAGCTTTCTTGGATAATTCCATCCCACGCGCTTCCTGAGACATCTTGATGGTAAAGAATTCTTCCTGTAAATCTGGAATATAGCGCAAGGTCAGACTGACAGAATAGGCAATCTTATAAGGCACACCAATTTGATTTAAACTGGAAGCAAACTGACTAGGATGTGTTGTCATCAAAAAGATAATAGCCAGAGGAATGGTGCAAAGGTACTTAATGGCTAAATTTAGCAGGTAAAAGAGCTCTTGGCTGGTCAGAGTGTAGACACCAATTCCCTGCCAAATCACGCTTCTCTCTCCGTAAAGTCCAACCCCATATTCGGGAGAAAAGAGATAGACCATCAAGACATTTAAAATAGCAAAGACAGTCGCAAAAACTGCTACAAAGGAAACATCTTTAAAGCGGATTTCTGACAAATAGAGGAGAAAGACCGAAAAGACAGCAATCAGAACAAGCAGTCTGGTATCATAGCTAATCATTGCAGCCAATGACACGAGAATGAAAAAGAGGAGTTTCCCAGCACCTGACAAGCGATGAATCACAGTATCTCTATGCTGGTAACCGATTAATTTAGCTTGCATCCTTCTCTCCTTTCTTTGTAAAATGCCGTTAAAGCAAGTGGATCCACGTCTAGTTTCTTGGCCAAGTTGAAGATAGAGGTTTCTTTTAGATTGGCTTTTACTAACAGCTCAGGACTGCTCAAAAGACTAGCTGGGTCGGTATCGGCAATCAATTCTCCATCTACCATGACAAGGGCTCGGTCTGAATAATCCAGCATCAATTGCATATCATGAGTAATCATGACAATGGTATGCCCTTTTTGATGCAGTTCTTCGAGAAATTCCATAATCTCAGTATAGTTCTTCTGGTCTTGACCTGCAGTCGGTTCATCTAAGAGGATAATTTCAGCCCCTAAGACCAAAATCGATGCAATAGTAACACGTTTTTTCTGACCAAATGACAGGGCAGAAATGGGCCAATTACGGAATTCATAGAGACCACAGATTTTCAAAGTTTCATAGACTCTCGTTTCAATTTCCTGCTCTTCCACACCTCGCAAACGTAGTCCCAGAGCCACCTCATCAAAAATCATATTGGTTGAAATCATTTGATTAGGATTTTGCAGCACATAGCCTACTCGTTCCGCCCGCTCTGCAACAGAATCTCCTTTGATATCCTGTCCTTCCCAAAGATAGTGGCCTTCCGTCTGAATAAAGCTACTTAAGGCTTTGGCAAGGGTTGATTTCCCAGCCCCATTTTTCCCGACAATAGCAATCTTTTCACCCTTTTTAATATCCAAATGTAGTGAATTTAAAATCGGTCTATCATCATAAGAAAACGACACGTCCTCTAGTCTAAAGAGTGACTGCAATTCTGGGGGTTCTTTTGCCAGTTCATTCTGCAACTGAACCTGACCTTTTGAGATAGACAAGTTATCCAGATCTGCTAATTGTTCTTCCTTGACTAAATCCACACCCAATTGACGGAGAGTCGTTAGATAAAGGGGTTCCCGAATTCCATTTTGTGTCAATAAATCAGTCGCTAGTAACTGGTCAGGACTCCCATTAAAGAGGATACGACCATCGTTTATCAAGACAATCCGATCCACAGGGCGATGCAGAACATCCTCTAAACGGTGCTCGATAATAAGAGTCGTCGTCCCCTCCTCCTTATGAATCTGATCAATCAATTCGATAATATCCTGACCTGACTTGGGATCTAGATTGGCGAGTGGCTCATCAAACAAAAGAATCGGACTCTCATCAATCAAAACACCAGCCAGACTGACTCGCTGCTTTTGTCCACCAGACAAATCCTGAGGACGCTGATTCAGTAAAGAAAGAAGGTCCAGCTTTTCAGCCCATTTATGAACACGACTTTTCATGTCATCTAGAGCTGTCACGTCATTTTCCAGAGCAAAAGCCAAGTCCTCTGCCACGGACAAGCCGATAAACTGCCCATCTGTATCCTGCAAAACCGTGCTGACCAGATGAGACTTATCATAGATACTCATATCAAAGGCTGCTTGCCCCTTGATCAAAAATTCTCCAGACATCTGACCCTTGTAAATATTGGGAATAATTCCATTCAAACACTGACCCAAGGTAGACTTGCCTGACCCAGATGGGCCAACAATTAAGACTTTCTCTCCCTTATAAATAGTCAAGTTCACTCCTTGCAAGGTCGGTTCTTGTTGCGTTTCATACTGGAAAGAGAAATCCTTCCACTCAATTATAGCTTCTTTCATCTTACTCTCTTCATTCGCTTCTTAGACTTCTATTTTATCATAAATCAAGCCCTTCTTGCAGTCTCTTCTCGTAAAATCTTAGCGTCAAAAAGAGTCCTATCATAGCTTGCTTGCCTAACTAATCAATAAACATCGAAAAAGACTGGTTTCCCAGCCTTTTCCTTTATGTTAATCCTTTTTCAAACTTCCTGAACGAGTCTGCGTACGTGAATAAGCTAGCAAGAGAAGGGTACCTGCGATAGCTACAGTTACAGCATTACCAATACCTGCAACAATTCCTTGGGCAAATACTTTTTCTGCCGCTTCATGATAAATCGCAACATCTCCAAGTGGTGCCAAAACACCCCAAACAAGAGCATTTGCAACAATCTGAATGAGGTTAAAGAAAACAATATCCTTCAACTCAAAAACACCCTGTGTTACTCGAATGTATTTTCTAAAGAGTCCTACAGCTAGACCAAAGAGACCGCTAGCGATAATCCAAGTCCACCAAAGACCTCCTGAAACAGCATCTTTCACTGCATGTCCAATTAATCCTACAAATAGACCAACTACTGGCCCAAAAATGATAGACAAGAGGCTCTGCAATGCATACTGAAGCTGAATGTTTGTATTTGGAACAGGTGTCGGAATGCTTATCATCCCGATGACAACAAAGAGCGCAGCTCCAACACCGATAGCAACAACTTGTTTAATTGATTGATTTTTCATCTATATTCTCCTATTTTATGATTCTATTTTCTTTATTTCAATGGTCCAAGATGAACCGACGCCCACATTATAAGCCTTGGCAAAAGAACCTTGGTTGATAGCCAGACCTAAACGATAGAGAGAGTTGATGTAAAGGATGGGTTGACCAATTCTCACATCTGCAAATGATTTGCCATAAACAACCTGATTTTGATAGACCAGCATATCAGCGTGATAGATAGTCACCTCAAAACGGTCACCGAATGCTGGTTCCAGTTTGTAAAATTCTTCTCGCGTGATCGAGGTCCAAAGCGAACCAAAACGCACATCCAGAATATCAATAGCTCCCTTCACTAGATGATCTTCTATGATGGTCTCTACGACTGGAAGTTCCACAATCTGATCCACACTGAGCTCTGGTCCCACTTCCTCAAAACTAATGTGACCGCTGGCTAGTTTAGCACCAGTATAGGCATAGACATCACGACCGTGGAAGGTATAAGAATGCTCTGTGTTTTGACGTCTATTGGCTACTTCAGAAATTTCACGAATAGCTACAATGCCAACGTGTTTCTTGATAAAAGAAAGCGTCCCATTATCTGGCGTGACAATGTATTGATTTTTTGCAGTTTTGGCAACCACACTCTTACGTTTCGAGCCGACACCTGGATCGACAACCGATACAAAAGTCGTTCCTTCAGGCCAGTAATCCACCGTCTGAAAGAGACGATAGCTCCCCTCAAAAATATTATAAGGCGTGATATCGTGCGTCAAGTGATGGATTTTTAAGGTTGGAGACTCTTCTAAAGCCACTCCAATCATAGCCGATACCGCACCATCTACCAAACCAAAGTCTGATTGTAATACCAGTAAATTATTATTCATTTTGTCTCCCCGTATGTCCTTTATCATACCATATTTCAGAGAAAGTCGCTAATAGCTTTTTTAATTGGTTAGGGTATAGTTTTACCTTATAGCAAATTTCCTACTAAAAGCTCTTGTTATTAGCTAGTAGGTGCATTTTTTCTTGAAAAAAGGTATGATAGTTACATCATGAAAAAGTAGGTTTTATTATGAAAATTATCCTTGTCGGAGGGGGAAAAGTTGGTTTTGCCCTCTGTCGCTCCTTGGTTGCAGAAAAGCATGATGTTTTGCTGATTGAGCAAGACGAAGCCGTCCTCAATCATATTGTTAATCGCTTTGATATCATGGGTATCCTTGGTAACGGGGCCGATTTTACCATCCTTGAGCAAGCCAGTGTCCAGGATTGTGATATCTTTATCGCCCTGACTGAATACGATGAAGTCAACATGATTGCAGCCGTTCTAGCCAAAAAAATGGGAGCTAAAGAGACCATCGTTCGGGTGCGGAACCCTGAATATTCTAACTCTTATTTCAAGGAAAAGAATATTCTCGGTTTTTCTCTTATCGTTAATCCTGAGCTCTTGGCTGCCCGCGCTATCGCAAATATCATTGACTTTCCCAACGCCCTCTCTGTCGAACGTTTCTTTGGTGGACGCGTTAGCCTCATGGAATTCACTGTTAAATCCTCCAGTGGTCTTTGCCAAATGCCCATTTCTGATTTTCGGAAAAAATTTGGCAATGTCATTGTCTGTGCTATAGAAAGAGATCATCAAATTATCATTCCAAGCGGTGACATGACTGTACAGGATAAAGATAGAATCTTTGTCACTGGTAACCGTGTTGACATGATGCTCTTCCATAATTATTTCAAGTCTCGTGCCGTAAAGAGTCTTCTTATTGTTGGAGCTGGTAGAATTGCCTATTATCTACTAGGTATCCTCAAAGACAGTCGTATCGATACCAAGGTTATTGAAATCAATCCTGAAATCGCTAGCTTCTTTAGCGAGAAATTCCCAAACCTCTACATCGTTCAAGGAGATGGTACCGCAAAAGATATCCTGCTGGAAGAAAGTGCTCAAAACTATGATGCCGTTGCGACTCTAACAGGGGTCGATGAGGAAAATCTGATTACCTCTATGTTCCTTGACAGGGTAGGTGTACAAAAAAATATCACCAAGGTCAATCGTACCAGTCTCCTCGAGATTATCAATGCGCCTGATTTTTCAAGTATCATCACACCTAAAAGCATTGCTGTAGATACAATCATGCACTTTATTCGTGGTCGGGTTAATGCCCAGTATTCAGACCTTCAGGCCATGCACCATCTAGCAAATGGCCAAATCGAAACCCTGCAATTCCATATCAAGGAAGCTAATAAGATGACTGCCAAACCTCTTTCTCAACTCAAACTGAAAAAAGGGGTTCTGATAGCAGCTATCATTCGAAAGGGCAAGACTATTTTCCCTACTGGAGAGGATATGTTGGAAGTTGGAGACAAGCTCCTAGTAACAACTTTGTTGCCAAACATCACCAAGATTTATGACTTGATCGCGAGGTGAGAAATGAATAAAAGTATGATTCGTTACCTCCTTTCAAAGTTACTTTTGATTGAAGCTGTTCTCCTCTTGGTTCCTGTAGCTGTAGCTGTCTATTACCGTGAATCGATCCAAGTCTTTACAGCCCTCTTTTCAACAATAGGGATTCTCGTATTACTAGGCGGTTCAGGAATTTTACAAAAGCCAAAAAATCAACGAATTTACGCCAAGGAGGGAGTCTTGATTGTTGCCCTCTGTTGGATCCTTTGGTCTTTCTTTGGCGGTCTCCCCTTTGTTTTTGCTGGGCAAATTCCCAGCGTTATCGATGCCTTTTTTGAAATCAGTTCGGGCTTTACAACTACTGGAGCAACTATTCTGAACGACGTTTCAGTTCTCAGTCGTTCCCTCCTCTTCTGGCGAAGTTTTACCCACTTGATTGGAGGGATGGGGGTGCTTGTTTTTGCGCTTGCTATTATGGATAATGCCAAGAATAGCCACCTAGAAGTAATGAAGGCTGAGGTTCCTGGTCCTGTTTTTGGTAAAGTAGTATCCAAACTAAAAAACACTGCCCAGATTCTCTATCTCCTTTATCTAGCTCTCTTCTCCCTCTTTGTCATCATCTATTATCTGGCTGGCATGCCCCTTTTTGATAGTTTTGTCATTGCTATGGGGACAGCAGGTACAGGAGGCTTTACCGTCTATAACGACGGGATTGCCCACTATGGTAGCTCACTGATTACCTATCTGGTTAGTATCGGAGTTTTGGTTTTTGGGGTAAATTTCAATCTCTACTACTACCTTATGCTCCGTCGCGTCAAGGCCTTCTTTGGAGATGAAGAACTCCGTGCTTACTTGGTCATCGTGCTGGTTTCTACAGGCTTGATCAGCCTCAATACCCTCTATCTCTATCCAGGGTTTTCAAAGAGTTTTGAAATGGCCTTCTTCCAAGTTTCCAATATCATTACGACGACTGGTTTTGGTTACGGAGATATTACCAACTGGCCCCTCTTCTCCCAGTTTATCCTTCTCTTCCTCATGGGAATCGGTGGTTCTGCTGGTTCAACCGCAGGTGGACTCAAGGTTATTCGAGGCCTTATCCTTTCAAAAATTGCCAAAAATCAAATTTTGTCAATCCTATCGCCCCACCGTGTTTTGACCCTCCATGTTAATAAAACGGTGATTGACAAAGATACCCAACATAAGATTCTCAAGTACTTTGTCATCTATTCTATGATTTTGCTAGCGCTTATCTTTATTGTCAGCCTAGATAGCAATGATTTTCTAGTTGTGACCAGCGCTGTCTTTAGCTGTTTCAATAATATCGGACCTATTCTAGGAACCACTTCTAGCTTCTCAATCTTTAGTCCTATCTCAAAAATTCTCCTCTCCTTTGCGATGATTGCAGGGCGCTTGGAGATTTACCCAATCCTCCTTCTCTTTATGAAGAGAACTTGGTCTAAGAGATAAAATACAACCACACCTTGTATCTTACAAAGTGTGGTGTTTTTCTTTATCCTAAAACCAATTCATCACTGACTAGACTCTGGCCACTATTTTTCTGGAAGAGACGCATGAGATCTTCAACTGTCAGATGCTTTTTCTCCTCTCCCTTAACATCCACCACTATCTTGCCTTGATAGAGCATAATGAGACGATTACCATACTCAATCGCATGGTTCATATCATGGGTAATCATCAAAGTCGTCAACTGATGGTGTTCCACAATCTTTTGCGTCAAATCCATCACCATTTGACTGGTTTTTGGATCAAGTGCCGCAGTATGTTCATCCAAAAGCAAAAGTTTGGGTTTCACCAGAGCTGCCATGACTAGGGTCAAGGCCTGTCTTTGTCCTCCTGAGAGATATTGAGTATCTACTTTTAAGCGGTTTTCAAGACCAATATTCAACTCTTTCAAGGCCTCTTGGAACTGGATCCTATCCTTCTCCTTCACGCCCCAGCCAAGCCCTCTCTTCTGCCCGCGTCTCAAGGCAATAGCCATATTCTCCTCAATCGTCAAACGAGAAGCTGTCCCCATCTTAGGATCTTGAAAAACACGGGCAATATCCTTGGCTCTCTTTCTGACACTCAGATTTTTAATGGATTTTCCTGCCAATAAAAGGTCCCCTTCGTCCACCGATAGATTGCCAGCCAAGATATTCATCAAAGTGGATTTCCCTGCTCCATTTCCACCGATTACAGAGATAAAATCTCCCTCTTCAACCTCTAAATCTAATCCTTTGAGGACATGGTTCTCATTGACCGTCCCTGCTTCAAATGTTTTGTGAATATTTTCAAGTGTTAACAAACTTGCCATAACTTTCTCCTCCTATTCATTTCTCAATTTTAGACCACGAATCTTTAATCTCTTTTGCAATTCTGGCGCAAATAAAACTAAGGCTAACAAGATTGCATTAAAGAGACGAACCAGGTTTTGATCTAGATTTGGAATTTCATAGATATTTAAAATAATCAAACGGTAAACAATAGCACCAATTCCGATAGATAACAGGCGACCTCCAATGGTCAAGTCGTGAATCAAAACTTCCGCAATAATCACGGCACTCAAACCAACAACAATAGTTCCTGTCCCAGAAGTCACATCTGAAAATCCATCATTTTGGGCGAACAAGGAACCACATAGGGCAATCAAACCGTTTGATATCATATAACCAACAATCTTCATCGTATCTACATTGACCCCATTTGCCTCACTCATCGGAATATTATCCCCAGTCGAACGCAAGACCAAACCAATCTCCGTTTTCATCAACAGAGTCAAGACTAGACAGACAAGTAAAAGACAGGCTAAGCTGAATGAGAATACAGCTTCTTCATTTGTCAACCCCAAGCGCGCTATTTGTTTAAAGACGGTTGCAGAATCTCCCAAGGAAAGATTGGGTACACTGCCCATGATTTTAATATTGATTGAATAAAGACCTGTCAAGGTCACAATACCTGTCAAGAGGGCTGGAATTTTCATCTTGGTGTGGAGCATTCCTGATACTAGACCTGCTACCATACCTGCCAGCAAAGCAAGTAAGGTCGCAATCCAAGGATTTGTCCCTGCCTGTATCTGTGATACAACGACTGCTGCCCCCAGAGGAAAGGCTCCCTCAGCAGTCATATCCGCAATATCCAAAATACGGAAAGTCAAGTAGACCCCAATAGCCATAATCGACCACAACAAACCTTCTGATAAACTAGATAATACAAAATTCATCTTAAACCTCCTTATTCCTTGCCTTCTAACTTACTGATATCAATTCCCAATGCATCTGCCATTTCTTGATTGGTATGCAATTCCAGTTTTTCTGGCAACTCAACTGCTATATTTTCTGGCTTCTCACCTTTTAAGACACGAACCAGCATTCTTGCTGTCTGACGTCCCAATTCTTCATAATTAGTTCCGTAGTTATACAAGCCACCAACAGCAATCATTTCTGTTGAACCACCAAATACTGGAACCTTGTGCTTAATAGAAACCTGCTTGACTGTTTCCATGGTTGACGAAATGATATTGTCCGTTGGTACAAAAACCATATCCACCTCTGTCATCAAACTTTCTGTTGCAGCCTTGACGTTATTACTGTCCAAGATTGTTTTTTCAACAACAGTAAATCCTTTTTCTTCCAAAAGTCGTTTAGCTTCATCCTTTTGGACAACCGAATTTGGCTCACTCTGAGTATAGAGAATTCCAATTGTTTTAGCCTTTGGTAGGACTTTCTTTATTAAGTTAATTTGAGTTGAAATGGCATCTGACGACTGGTCGCTTGTCCCAGTTACATTGCCGCCAGGATGTTCTCTTGAGTCAACCAACTTGGCACTGACAGGATCTGTTACCGCTGAAAAGATAACAGGAGTCGTTTGCGTCGTATTGGCCAAGCTCTGAGCAGAAGGCGTTGCGATGGCTAGAACAACATCACTAGATTCTGCTAGTTGCTGGGAAATCGTTTTTAGGTTTCTTTGTTCTCCCTGTGCATTTTGCAAATCAATCTCAATATTTTTCCCCTCAACATAGCCTTGTTTAGCCAGCTCATCCACAAATCCTTCTCTAGTAGCATCTAAGGACTGGTGGGTAATAAATTGCGAAATACCGATACGAAACACATCTTTTTTCTTATCTGCCTTCAACTGATGCAAACTAATCAGAGAAGTCAAGAGGATTCCCACTACCAAGATAGGGGCTAGTAATTTTCGAACAACTTTCATAATGAAACTCCTTCTCAGAAAAGATAAAACAAAAAACCGCCTAGATACTATCTAAACGGATGCTTGAAATAATCTAACAAGTTATAACTTTGCTAGTCCATTTAGATATTCATCTATATGGACCACAATCAAAAATCTTAGCCACATAGATACAAACAAATTGCTTGAACTGTTTGCATCCATGGTGACATGTCTACAAACACTATCTAAAGTAGCTAAAGTAAAAGTTTTGATTCATAGTTACAGCTTGTCTTTTATTCATTTCTTTTTCTGCTTTCTTTTTTGATGTTTCCTATCTTACCACCTTTTTTATTAGCTGTCAAGAATATTTCAGAATTTTTTAAAATTTTTCGAAAATTCTTTCAGGATACTTTCAAAGCCTTCCAAATCAGTCCAACAAAAAAAGTTTTATAATTTCCATAAAAACTGGCATGGAAATTATAAAACCATTCTTAGTTTAGTCCTTGTTGGTAACGCGCCAATTCGGCTTGGTTAGCCCAAACATAGTGACCTGGACGGATTTCTACCATAGATGGCTTATCAGTCTCATAATCGTGTTGACTTGGATCGTAAACCTTCAAGACCTTCTTACGTTCCAAGATTGGATCTGGAATTGGTACCGCTGAAAGCAAGGCTTGAGTATATGGGTGAATTGGATTGTTAAACAATTCTTCTGTTTCAGCAACCTCTACAATAACACCCTTATAAATAACTGCGATACGATCTGAAATAAAGCGAACGACCGACAAATCATGGGCGATAAAGAGATAGGTCAAACCGAGCTCTTTTTGGAATTTTTTGAGCAAGTTCAAGACTTGGGCACGCACAGAAACGTCCAAGGCTGAAATTGGCTCATCTGCAATAACAAAGTCTGGTTGCATAACTAAGGCACGGGCAATACCGATACGTTGACGTTGACCACCTGAAAACTCATGAGGATAACGAGTCAAGTGCTCAGCAAGAAGACCTACTTCACGGATAATATTTTGAACTTTCTCTTTACGTTCTTCCTCATCCTTAAATAAACGGTGATTGTAAAGACCTTCAGAAATAATATAATCAACAGTCGCACGTTCATTCAAACTTGCAGCAGGGTCTTGGAAAATCATCTGGATACGACGAATCAATTCCGCAGCCTGTTCACGCGATTTCTTACCATTAATCTTTTGACCATCAAAAATGATATCTCCATTACTTGTATCATTTAGACCGATTATCGCACGACCAATAGTTGTTTTCCCACTACCTGACTCCCCTACAAGCGAGAACGTTTCTCCCTTGTTGATAAAGAAGTTGGCATTTTTAACCGCAACAAACTTCTTACTTCCTTCACCGAAGGAAATTTCTAAATCTTTGATTTCTACTAATTTTTCAGACATTTCCTTCCTCCTAGTCTGCCAGATGGGCAAATCCCATTTTTTCACGAATCTTATCGTGGAGATTTGCAATCACAGCTGGTTTTTCTACTTTTGGAGCATCCTCATGAAGAAGCCAAGTTTTAGCCCAATGTGTCTCTGAAACTGAGAATTGAGGAGCTTTTTGTTCGAAGTCAATCTGCATTGCATAGTCTGAACGCAAGGCAAAGGCATCCCCTTTCAGGTCAGTATAAAGTGACGGAGGTGTTCCTGGGATTGAGTAAAGATCCCCTTTATCATCAGCAAGCTGAGGCAAGCTAGACAAGAGACTCCATGTATATGGATGGCGAGGGTCATAGAAGACTTCCTCAACAGTTCCATACTCAACGATTTCTCCTGCATACATAACCGCTACCTTATCTGCAATACTTGCCACCACACCAAGGTCGTGGGTGATAAAGATTGTTGTGAAATGGTACTCGTTTTGTAAAGATTTCAACAAATCAATAATCTGAGCTTGGATGGTCACATCCAAGGCAGTCGTTGGCTCATCACAAATCAAGACATCAGGTCGGCAGGCAAGAGCAATCGCAATAACGATACGTTGACGCATTCCTCCAGAATATTGGAATGGGTATTCATCAAAACGTCTATCTGCATCTGGAATCCCAACCTTATTCATGTAGTCAATGGCCAATTCTTTCGCTTCTTTAGCTGTTTTTCCTTGGTGTTTTACAATAACTTCTGTAATCTGACTACCAATTGTTTTAATTGGGTCCAAACTAGTCATTGGATCTTGGAAGATAGTCGCAATCTTAGCGCCACGAATTTGTTCCCAATCCTTGTGAGAAGATAAAGCTGTCAAATCTTGACCACGGTAGTCAATGCTTCCTTGGGCAATGCGACCATTTTCTTCAAGCATACCTGTGAAAGTCTTTGTCAAAACAGATTTTCCTGATCCTGACTCACCTACCAAGGCTAATACTTCTCCTTCAACTAGTTCAAGGGAAACGCCGCGAATGGCTGTCAATACTTTGTCACGAACGTCAAATTCCACGACAATATCGCGAGCAGTCAAAATTACATTTTTTTCTTTTGTCATTTCTACTCCTATCTATGTGTACGTGGATCACTAGCATCCGCTAAGTTTTGACCAACTACGAAAAGGGATAAGGATACCAAGACAAGAGTTGTCAATGGAATCCAGAAGAGGTATGCATTTGTCGTTACGTTCTGAGAGTAATCTGAAATCAAACGACCTAAACTTGGAACTGTAATCGGCAATCCAAGTCCAAAGAATGAAAGGAAAGCTTCGTATGAGATAAAGGCTGGAAGCATTTGAGATGTCGTCGTAACGATAACAGATACCAATTGTGGCATAATGTTTTTTACAACAATCTTAAAGGTTGGTGTTCCAAGTGTACGTGAAGCAAGGTTATACTCCAAGTCACGATAACGCATGATCTGAATACGAATTGAGTAAGCAATACCAATCCAAGTAGTCACACTCATAGCAAAAATCAGATTCCAGAATCCAGCTCCGATTGAGTAAGTCAAGACAATGACAATCAAAAGAGATGGGATGTTTGAGATGACATTATAAACTTCCATCATCACACGGTCAACTGATTTTGAAATTCCCCAAATACCACCGACAAAAACACCGATAACCAAGTTAATCACTGTCGCAATCACAGAAATGAGGATAGAGTTACGAGCTCCGAACCAGACACCGTCAAAGAGAGATTTACCGTTACTGTCTGTACCGAACCAATGCTCAGCATTTGGCTTGATATAACGAGCACTAAAGTCGTTTACTTTGCTGACATCATTGAAATCAAACTTAGAAAACATTGGGTAGATGAAACTCATCAAAATGATAGCTACCAAGATTCCCAACATGACTACAGTTGATTTCTTCTTCATAAATTGTCTAAACACTGAGCCCCAGTATGAATAGGCTGGCGCATCAATGGCTTCAGAGGCAAAATCGTCACGTTTTACGAACTGAAATTTTTCTTTATCGATTGTAGACATTATTTGCCTCCTTTCTCAGTCAATTTAATACGTGGGTCAATAATAGTCATCCAAATATCTCCCAAAAGAAGTGAGAAGATAGAAATACATGTAAAGATGAAGACAAGACCTACGACCATAGAGTTATTAGATGCTTTTACAGAGTCAATCAACATTTTACCCATACCTGGGAAAGCGAAGACTGTTTCAGTAAGGGTTGCACCACCGATAACCCCGATAACAGCACCAGGAATTCCTGAAACCAGCGGAACCATGGCATTTTTAAAGATGTGTTTGTTTGAAATTTCTTTTTCAGACAAACCTTTTGCACGAGCAAAACGAACAAAGTCCTGTGATTGCAAGTCAATCATGTAACGACGAATCCAAATAGCTGTACCAGGAGCACCCAATAAACCAAGGATAACTGCTGGTAAAACATACGAACGCCAATCTCCAGCACCCAAGATAGGGAATGAATCTGGAAGACCAATTGATGATCCAATCAAACGAACAATGTAAACCAAGGCAATGGTTGGAAGGGCCATCAAGAAGGTCAAAAACCCTGTTGAGAAGCTATCAATCCAAGTATTCTTGAAGCGAGCCATAGCTGAACCAAGTGGCACGGCAATCGCATAAGAAATCACCAAACCAATCAATCCAACGACTGCAGAGCTAGCAATCATAGAAGGATATTGGTAGTTGCTTTCAGTTGCAGTATATGGGTCATCTTTCCCATAGTTAGCTACTTCACGAGAATCAGCCTGACTAGGCGATTTGTAGGTTCTTGAGTAGATATTAACTGAAGATGTTTTCTTACCAGTTGGGAATTGCACTTCTGATGTCTTAGTTTGACCTTGTCCTTGTGTGATAACTTGAAGCACAGGAGTATTAGCATAAGTTGGATATGAATCACCCAAATTCAAGTTCACAAAGTTTTGGTGAACAAATGGGAACTGACTATTGAAGTACAAGAGGTACTTGTGTTTAGTCCCTGAACCTACCAGAGACCAGCCGATAGCGGGATCATTTTCAAAACGCAAATAACGCTCCAAATTTGGATTTTCTGGGTCCTGAATCTTGTTTGTGTGGTCGATATCAAGCAAGTTTGCATAGAATTTAAACACACGTTCAAAAATTGGAATTTCACGTGTAGCGTAGAATTGGCCACTTTCAGTAAATTCTCCCAGGGTCCAACCATGACCGATTTGTTTGATGTATTTTTCATAGATAGCCTTGTTGGTATCATTGGCTTCAACTGTTACAGAAGCATCCATCTGGCTAGCTTTTTCTTGCAACTCTTTGGTATCGTAGTACTCGATATAGCCCATACGCTCATAAACGGTATTCTCATAGTTATCACGTTTATCAGCAGTTGTAGCAATCTTGTTATAGTTGGTATCCTGTTTGAAAATCAATTTTCGAGGAACCATTGTATAGATAATCGTGTAAGTCAAGGTTGTTACTAAGAAGATAGAAACCAATGACCGCAAAACACGCATAAAAATATATTTTTTCATATCATTTCCTTTAAAAATCCCAAAAGAACCTTCTCCTCATGGAGAGAAAGTTCTATTGAAAATTATTTACTTCACATGACTTGCCAATTCTTTTTGAGCTTTCTCGTTTGACTCAGTCTTTTCTTTCAACCATTTTTCACGAGCTTTTTCATACTCTTCTTTGGTGATTGCTTTTTCACCAACTTCAGTGTACTTCAAGTATCCTGAATTTTCACCTTTAAGGCCGGCTACTGAATATGAAGAGCTAAATGGTAGAACTTTTGAAACATATGAAACGGCTGTTTCTTTTGGAGAAGCCATTACTGGAATTGTCAAAGCATTGTCAGTCAACCAAGCTTGTGCCACCGCGTATTTTTCATAACGTTTTTGAACATCTTGGTTTTCGCTGTTTGCGTCATCAAGTAATTTTCCATAGTCAGCTAAACCAAGTTTGCTTACTACTGATGCATCTGTGTTTTGGTCAATACCAAGGTAAAGACGAGTGCTTCCTCCCTTAAGGACGAATTGATCCAAGAAAGTAGAAGGATCTTGATAGTCAGGGTTCCATCCTAGCAAGGTATGGATATCCCAGTCTTGCTCTTTAGCTGTTGGAGCGCTAAATGAAATTGGTAAAGCTTCTGCTTGAGTCATTTGTTGTAAGTCTACAACAACATTATCTGAACCCAATACTTTTTCAATTGATTGTTTCAATGATTGAACACGGTTTACAACCGCTGTTGATTCTTGGATAACCAAGGCATCCAAGTGGATTGGGAATTCAACACCTTCAACTTGTAGGCTTGATTTTGCTTTAGCAAAGACTTCTTTCGCTTTTTCTTCATTGTAAAGTCCATTTTGAGAATCTGCTAGAGACACGTTTGACCAAGTAGAAGAATTTGTCTTAGCCAAGCTATCTTGTACCAATTCACCAAATGTTTTCTTACCAACTTGAAGATTATAAGGTGCAAACGTATTACGGATGGCTACTGCAGCTCCATCAGTACCATTTGTTTGAGCTGAGTAAGAATTGCGATCGACAGCAAAGTTCAAGGCTTGACGGAATTCCTTGTTTAGCAATGCTTTCTGAGTAGATGTCTTTTGAGCATCACTTGTTTTGGCAGTGTGGTTATAGGTTGTACGGCCATAATTCAAGCTGACAGTTGCAACACCCGCACCTGGTTCATTAAAGTAAATGTTATCTTTAAAGTCAGCTGCATATTTTTCATATGTAGAACTTGTAGGGAAGATACGGGCCTTGCTATATTGACCATCGGCAAAACCTTTAGCAATCACATCTTGGTCCTTACCATCCCAGAAAGTGAACTTAACGTTCTCAATTTTTACATTTTCTTTGTCCCAGTAAGCATCATTTTTAGCCATCTCGATAGATGATTTTGGAGTTACAGATTTTAAGACAAATGGACCGTTATAAAGAATAGAGTTAGCATCGGTTGGGGCACCAAAACCTTCCCCTTTTGAAGTTAAGAATTCTTCATTAACCGGCATCAAAATACCACTAGTGGTCTTGTCATTCCAGAAAGTTTCTGGCTGGTTCAAAGTATATTCTAGTGTTTGATCATCAAGCGCTTTTACTCCAACGGTTGAAAAATCGCTTGTTTCACCCTTGATATAGGCTTCTAATCCCTTAATAGAAGAGCTAACGATTGAAAGTCCTTTTGATTTTCCATCTACGGCGTGTTTCAAACCAGTAACGAAGTCTTTAGCAGTTACAGGAGCGTATTCTTCTCCCTCTGCTGTCACCCATTTAGCATCCTTACGGATTTTATAGGTATAAGTCAAACCATCTTTTGAAACTGTCCATGATTCAGCAATAGAAGGAACCAGGTTACCATATTTATCATTAGCCAACAAACCATCTACAGCATTTGTTGTGACGAATGATGTTGAATCGATATTGCTGACGATATAATCCAAGGTTTCTGGATCTGTTTGATAAACATATTGGTAATCTTTTGCTAGTTTAGCATTATTTGAACTAGTGTTTGAACACGCAGCTAGAACTCCTGACGCTAATAAGGTAGCTCCCGCTACAGCAAGCACTTGACTTTTTTTCATTTATTTACTCCTCTTATAAATAAAGTATAGGTTATCATCAATTATATCATAGATTTCAAGAAAAGTAAACGAATTTTCAGAATATTTAGGCTTATTGATACAAAAAATCTGAAAAAGCTATTGACTGAAAATCATTTTCAAGGTATAATAATAAACGTTAAGGCGGTATAGCCAAGTGGTAAGGCACGGCTCTGCAAAAGCTTGATCGTCGGTTCAAATCCGTCTACCGCCTTCTTTAACTTGATTTATCAGGTTTCATTTAAACAGAAAGCCCAATTTAAAGGGCTTTTTTATTTTCTTCGGATAAATACATATAACTTACAAAAATTTTTGGAGCGAATTTGGAGCGTACTTCTTTTTAGGAGACAATCTTTTGATACTCAATGAAAATCAAAGAGCAAACTAGGAAACTAGCCGCAGGCTGTACTTGCGTACGGCAAGGCGACGTTGACGCGGTTTGAATTTGATTTTCGAAGAGTATGAAATCAACTGAAAAAGCTTCGTCACACCTGGTGACAAAAGCCTCTAGTTTATTCTGTTTCTTCTTCTATTTCGACTTCTGTGATTTGGACTTTTACCTTGGTAACACGTCCATTTTTCACTTTATCATTGGTTAAGATAAGCTGTTTGTTTTGGCTGACCAATTCATAGCTGAGTTTCTCAGTCGTTGGAATGGTCCCAACTCCTGTCAAATAATAACCCGCGATGGTATCAACGTTATCACTTTCCAGTTCAACATCAAAGTAATCATTAAAATCATTGAGATTCATGGTACCTTGAACGATATAAGTATCTTCTCCAATTTTATGAACTTCGATTTCAGCCTTATCTGTTTCGTCATCGATTTCCCCAACGATTTCCTCTAAGAGGTCTTCCAGTGTCACCAAACCAGCCATCCCACCGTATTCATCTAGCAAGATTGCCATTTGTCTTTGAGTATTTCGCAATTCTTTTAGCAAGTCATCCACAAAAATAGTTTCAGGAACAAAAAGTGGATCTTGTAAAATTCTCTTCCATACAATATTATCAAAACCGTCTTCAAAAGCCGCCTTAAGAAGACTCTTGGTGTGAATGATCCCAATCACGTTATCCTTATCCCCATCATAGACAGGGATACGAGAATAATTTTGTTTTAAAATACTTTGGATGATGGTTTGACTATCATCCTGAATATCGACCATGAAGGCATCCGTTCGAGGAACCATGACTTCTCTGGCCATTAATTCGTCCAGTGAAAAAATCCCTTGCAACATCTCAATTTCGTCAGCATCTAGTGTTTCTTCACTATTTGTCAGCATGTACTCAATTTCATCACGAGTCATTTTTTCATCAGCATCATCAAAGGTCATAGGAGTCAAGCGACTCAAGAGATTGGTAGATGCAGATAAGAGCCAGACAAAGGGACTAACTAGTTTCCCCAGTCCAATGATAACTGGCGCTGTACGAATCGCCAAGGCATCTTTTAGATTAAGAGCAATTCTCTTAGGATACAATTCCCCAAAAACGATGGAAATATAAGTCAAAAATGCTAAAGATAGAAAACTTGCAACGGCATAAGCTGTTTCGCCATTTCCAAGCCAAGAAGCAATCTCTCGTCCCAGAGTTTCTGCCAAACTTGCCCCAGATAAGATCGTAATCAGGGTAATCCCTACTTGAATGGTTGATAAAAAGTGGTTAGGGTTTTCTAATACCTTCAACAGACGAATATAGCGTCTATCTCCTTCTTCTGCCTTTTGTTCAACCCGCGCACGGTTAAGTGAAACCATGGCCATTTCTGTAGCTGAGAAAAAGGCATTTAACACCGTCAAGATAAACAATAAAACAAATTGTAGCAACAAATTCTGACTACTTGGGTCTTCCATAGTTCTTCTCCTAAAATAGTATCTTACCCTCTATTATATCACAAAATATAGTCCA
This sequence comes from Streptococcus mitis, assembly GCF_946190155.1. Lineage (GTDB taxonomy): Bacteria > Bacillota > Bacilli > Lactobacillales > Streptococcaceae > Streptococcus > Streptococcus mitis_CL. The sequence continues at coordinate 78,629 of NZ_CAMHZL010000004.1, read as the reverse complement.
GTACATATTATTTTTTCTCATACTCTTCGAAAATCTCTTCAAACCACGTCAGCTTTATCTGCAACCTCAAAGCTGTGCTTTGAGCAACCTGCGGCTAACTTCCTAGTTTGCATTTTGATTTTCATTGAGTAACAGTGTCTATTATAGCTCTGCTTAAACTAGTAAGAAAGAACTCCTACATCCACAAGTGACATAGGAGTTTATGTTATTTTTTTACTGAGTAACAGTCACTTCACCAGTTCGGTAATCCAGTTGAAGTCCCTTTTGAACATTGGGAACTAGAACATTAAATTCTAATTCTCCGTCTGAAGACTTGGCTTCAATCTGTGAAGCTGAAGGAACTAAATCCTCATTCGAAGCGTAATAAAGGGTTACGCGGTAACGGACGCGCTTGTTTTGGTCCAAGGCTTTACGCACCATGCTTTCATAGTAGTTTTGACCAGTCGAATCCTCGGCTTGTGCCTGATTTGCCCAGGCTGTCTGAACAGCAATGTTTTTAGGATTACTTGTTGAGGCATCAAAACCATCCAAGCCACCGATTAAGGCATAGCCTAACAAGTGACCTCTATCGACGGCATGGGTATAAGATCCCTTTAGATTCTTGACCTGATGCCAGCCTGGAGGAGTCCAAGAAGTCGAACCGTTTCCAGTTTCTTCACGATTCTTGTACTGACGAGTAGCCTTAGACAAGAGGGCATTTGCTACGGTTGGCACTGTTTCCTTGCCCACTGTCTTTGTTTTATTATCAGCGTAGGGCTTACTTGAAACCTTGGCATCTAGATTTGTTTTATTACCATTGACGATAAAAGCACCTGAGCCATTCCACTCCAGACTCCCTTTTATTTGACTCTTGACTGCGTCTGTTAAGACACTCTCTGCCAATGCTTGACTAGGAGCTTCAGACGCTTGTTTTTTCTGACTAACCTTTGTTTTAGGACTATTAGCTGTCGACTGCATCTGCTTGATATAATAACTTCCCGCAGATAAAAGCAATAACACTAGCAGCCCGATCAGTGTCTGTCTTGTTTTTTTATCCATTTTTCTCCTTATCTCTAGAAAAAGACTGGTTCTCCAGCCTAATTTCCTGTAAATTTATGAATCAATTCCTGCCATTTTGCTGGAGACAGGATAGCCCATGGATCTTGACCCTTGCCCAAGATTCCATAACCTACCATTAAGCCGATACCTAAGGCTAGAGCACCTAAAAACAGTACCAAAATGACTAAAAGTAAACGCTTGATTACGTAGCTTGATCTCTTATTCATCTTCATCACTTGCCTCAATCCGCTGAATCTTAGCGCCTAGCTGCGCCAACTTCTCATGGAAACGGTAGTAACCTCTATCCAAGTGAACCAATTTACCAACTACAGTTTCTCCTTGTGCTACCAAACCTGTCAAAATCAAGGCTGCACTGGCACGAAGGTCAGTTGAAAGAACTTCTGCCCCCTGCAAAGGCTGTCCACCAACAATACGAGCTGTATCACGGATAATCTCAGAATGCAAGCCCATGCGACGCATTTCTTCTAAGTGTTGGAAACGATTTTCAAAAACTGTCTCCACCATAGTTGATTCCCCTTTTGCGACGGTCATCAAGGCTGTAAATTGGGCCTGCATATCCGTTGGAAAACCTGGGTGGGGCAAGGTTTTCACATGAACAGCTTTTAAATTTTCTAGTTGAGAGCGAACTCGAATTCCTTCAGTCTCCTCTGTCACTTCCACTCCCATTTCAAGCAACTTGGCAATCAAGGGACGGTTATGCTCCCAGACAGCGTCTTTAATCAAGACATCACCACCAGTCATGGCAGCAGCTATCATAAAGGTTCCTGCTTCGATACGGTCTTGGACTACATTGTGAGTCGTACCATGAAGTTTCTCAACACCGGTAATGGTAATGGTCTCTGTACCAGCACCCTTAACCTTGGCTCCCATTTCATTGAGGAGAATGGCTAGGTCAACAATCTCAGGCTCACGCGCAGCATTTTCAATCACTGTCACCCCATCAGCTAGAGTCGCTGCCATCATCAAGTTCTGCGTAGCACCAACACTTGGAAAGTCCATATAGATATGTGCGCCATGCAAGCGGTCAGCCTTGGCTTCGATGTAACCAGCTGTCTGGCTAATCTTAGCCCCCATAGCTTCCAGACCTTTCAAATGAAGATCAATAGGGCGACTACCAATCGTACAACCTCCCGGCATGGATACCTTGGCATGACCTACACGAGCAAGAATTGGTCCCAAGACAACGATGGATGCGCGCATCTTGCTGACATACTTGTAAGGGGCTTCCTCAGTGATATCACCAGTCGCATCTACCTCGACAAGATGAGCCTCCTCATCAAAATTCACCTTGGCATTCAAACCACGAACCACCTGATTCATAGTGAAAACATCTGACAAGATAGGAACATTCTGCAAGACGGTCTTTCCTTCACTTGCTAGAATAGTCGCTGCCAACAAGGGCAAAACTGCATTCTTTGCTCCTTCGATCGTAACACTTCCTACCAGACGATTATCGCCACCTTGAATCACAATTTTTTCCATACTTATTTCCTTTACTCTTGATTTTGTAATAGACTTACTTTTTGAATAAACCTATTAACTAATTTGTTAATAATCCAAGCCAAAATCAGACTTATCATCAATACAAAAAATGTAAATAACACATCATTTACTCTGGATGACACAAATATTTTTTCTAGAATAGAGATTACTAATCCATGTATCATATATAATTCAAACGATATACTACCTAGTAAAATCAAATACATATTTGAAAAATTTATTTTTTTCATAAAAACAATAATAAAGTAGATTGTAAAAATAATATTATCTAAATTAGCTGCTAACGCGTAACTATAACTATCTTCTAAATGAACATACCTCAACAAAATATCGTATTGATGTGAAATAAAGAGTAACACAGTTACTAAAACAAGTATGATAAAATAATGTCTATCTAAAACTCCATCAATTTTCTCTTTATTTTTAGCCCATATTAAGCCAATAATGAAGGGAAAAACACTATTATACCACCAAAAACCGTAACCTAATTTTATAGCTAAACAGATATAACCAATTATGAATACTGTATTGATAACAATAGAAATAAACTTATTTTTGAAAAACTTAAATGATATATAAAAAAATATATACATTAAAATTATAATATCGACAAACCAACCATTATAAATAATTGTACTTCCTTTTTTAAATAAATTAGCAAAAAAATCTAAATCCATTAATTGACCGTTTACGAATCTGTAAAACATATAAATCAAAGATATAGAAAAAAATGGAACTAGAATTTTAGAAAGTCTCTTAACTAAAAAATTATCTAGGTAGTTTTTCTTATTTTCGTTCTGAAAATACAATCCATAGGCTGATAAAAAGAAGAAAATAGAAACGATATAAGTTCCCATATAGGAAAAATTAGAAAATTCATCACCAGATGTAACCCATTGTGACAAATGATGAAATATTATTCCTATAGCTAGAAATCCTCTAAGCCCTGATGTAGATTTAGCATTTAGATAATCCTTATTTTGAGGTAACAAATAAATTAATAGCGTTATCAATAATAAGATTATAATATCCATGAATTCTATTTCTCCCTATAAGTTTAATAATATCTTGAAAGTAATTTCTTAAACACGCAAATTATAATAATCCTCTAAGCACTTCTTGCCACAACTGATATAGGCTGATAAAGAAAGAACTCATGATATAGCCCATGACAATGCTGAAAAAGGCTACTAGTAAACGAACTTTTCCTGTATTCTCAGTTGTCACTTTTAAAACCTTTTCCCATCTAACAAGATTCTTTAAAAGGTAAAAACTCACATAAATAAAGAGCATGTGACTGCTTAGAGTGAATAATAATTGAACCATTTGACTATTATACCATCTTCTCTGTTTGTGCGCTAGTTTGGAAACTTCACTCAAAAACTAGGGATTGTTTTTCAAGTAATCAATTGCATCTTGTAGGGTTTTAACAGGCACGATTTTCATATCCGTCTTGATTGTTCTAGCTGCTTCTAGGGCTGTTTGGTAGTTGTTTTTAGCATCAGGATGTGCTTTTTGTTCTTCTTCGCTAACAGGGTTATCAGGGGCAAAGAAAATCGCGGCACCTTCTCTAGCCGAAGCTACAACTTTCTTATCAATACCTCCAATGTCCCCCACATTACCATCGCGGTCAATGGTACCTGTACCAGCAACGATACGGCCATTACGAAGGCCTGGGTCAGCAATTTGAGTATAGATAGCTAAACTAAACATGAGACCTGCACTTGGACCACCGATACCAGCTGTTGAAAAACGAATTGGAACATCACTAGTTACTTCTGTACGGTCAATCAAGCCGATTCCAATTCCATTTTTACCATTTTCTAGAGTAATGATTTTTCCTTCTGCAGACTTGGTTTGCCCATCCTCTTCATAGGTGACCTTGACGGAGTCCCCTAGTTTTTGAGAATTGACGTAATCAATCAAATCTTTGGAACTATCAAAAGTCTGATCATTGACTGCTGTGACAGTATCAGAGATGTTAAGAATCCCTTTAAAGGTTGAATTATCCGTCACAGTCAAGACATAAACCCCAAGGTATTTGAGTTCAATATCCTTACCAGCTGTTTTTAGCCCTTGATACTTGGCCATATTTTGCGATGTTTGCATGTAGAATTGATTGATCCGCATAAATTCAACATCAGAAGAGCCACCTGTAGTCTCTTGGGCACTACGAATATCTGTAAAAGGCGTCAACCAAGCATAAATCATATGGGCTAAAGTAGCGTGCTGGACACCAACCGTAACGAATTGATAGGCCCCAGCTTCCTTATCTTCTGTGTCATTTACTTTAAGGACTTGGCGAATATCTTCCGAACCACCTGGAACTTCTATATAGTAGGGCAAGGGCACTACAAATGCCAAGAAAGTCGCTATCAAGGCCGCAATGACGTATAAGGGCCATCTAATCTTTTTTTTCATTTCTTATTTCCTCCAAAATACTCTCAGGAACATAGCAGGCAACATCCTGACCAAACTTCAAAAGCTCTCTAACACCGGATGAACTGAGATAGAGATGTTCCGGTCGGCTATGCAAATATATGGTCTCTAAATCAGGAGACAGTTGATGGTTGTAGTAATCAAAACTGGCTTCATATTGCAAATCCGTTGCATTTCTCAACCCCCGCACTAGACAGGTAGCCCCCAGTCTTTTTGCAACATCAACCACCAATTCATCATGAGAAGACACGACTGCAACATTTTCCAAATGTCCCAAAGCCTTTTCTAAACCCCGTTTACGATTTTCGATAGGGAGAAATCCTTGTTTGTGGGGATTAAAAAAAATACCCACATAGAGCTTATCAAAGAGTTTGCTAGCCCGCTCAATCATATCCAGATGCCCATTTGTCATCGGATCAAATGAGCCTGTGAATAAGCCAATCTTATCTGACATAAACTGTCACCTTACTAATTCCATAAATCTTTTCCTTCCAGATGCCAAGACAGGCAATTTCTTCTGGAAGTTCAACGGCTTTATCCGTCTCACACACGACCATGACATCTTCAGAAAAAAGCTCTCTCTCAGCCATTTTTTCAATATCTGCTACGATTTGTTCCTTAGCATAAGGAGGATCTAAGAAAATGAGGTCAAATCCCCCAGATACCTGTTCCAAGGCTCGTTCCGCATCCATTTTGAGAAGTTGAAATTTTCCAACTTCCTTGGTCATCTGAATATTTTCAGCCACGATAGCCTGAGCCTTACGGTCTCGCTCCACCAAAACAGCGCTGGACATGCCACGCGATACTGCCTCGATAGATAAACCACCACTACCTGCATACAGGTCCAAGACTCGTCCACCTTCAAAGTAGGGACCAATCATGTTAAAAATAGCTCCCCTAACCTTATCCGAAGTGGGTCTTGTCGTCTTGCCTTCTAGTGTCTTGAGGGGACGTCCCCCATAGATTCCTGATACGATTTTCATACCGTTTATTATACCAAATTATGGGCGAAAAGAGAAAGAAAACCGAACCTTGCGGTTCGATTCTCTACAAAATATTTTCGTAAGTATCGCGAACTTCTTGAGGCCAAACACTTGTTTGCACTTCTCCGATGTGTTTCTTGCGAAGTAGGAACATGGCCATCCGAGATTGTCCAATTCCCCCACCGATTGTCAATGGGAATAGGCCGTTCAACAAAGCCTTGTGCCATTCCAATTCCAAACGATCTTCATCACCTGTGATGGCAACCTGACGGCGAAGCGTTTCTTCATCTACACGGATTCCCATAGAAGACAACTCAAAGGCTCCACCCAAAGACTCATTCCAAACAAGAATATCGCCATTTAGACCCTTGTAGCCATTTTCAGACTCACTTGTCCAGTCATCGTAGTCTGGTGCACGTCCATCGTGCGGTTTGCCGTCTGGTAATTCACCTCCGATACCGATCAAGAAGACTGCTCCAAATTCTTTACAAATAGCATTTTCACGCTCTTTTGGTGTCAAGTCTGGGTAGCGTTCTACCAACTCTTCTGTGTGGATAAAGGTAATTTGTTTTGGCAAGATAGATTCGATGTCATAACGGGCTTCAACAGCTAGCTCTGTCAGGCGAATAGCCTTGTAAATCTTCTCAACTGTTTCTTTTAGATAAGCGATGTTACGCTTACCATTTGGGATAACTTTCTCCCAGTCCCACTGGTCAACATAAACAGAGTGGGTCGCATCCAGCGAATCTTCGTCTGGACGAAGGGCCTTCATGTGGACGAAAAGACCTTCACCTTCACCGAAACCAAAACGGGCCAAAGTATGGCGTTTCCATTTGGCAAGTGAGTGCACCACTTCATAAGTAGCATCAGGGATTTGGAGAACCTTGACTGACACTGCATTCTCCACACCTGATAAATTATCCTGCATCCCGTCGCCGACCCTGCTCAAGATAGGACCTTGAACTTCGACAACTTCTAACTTATCTTTCAAATACTGGGTAAAAGTGTTTTTGACAAAGGAAATTTCTTCTTGTTGGTGAATAAAACTTTTCTTCATAAACTACTCCTCAAAAAATTAATTAAAAGCATTATACACCTATTTCCAAGAAAAGAAAAGAGCAAATATAAAAAAATCAGTGCTCCTTTGAACACTGATGTTAGGGGCCTTCTAGTCATTGCGACCGAAGATACGTAGAATACTTAGGAAAAGATTGATAAAATCAAGATAGATACTGAGAGCCATTGACACAACCCAACCTGTCGCTACACGGCCTTGTGATTGTTCATAAGCGAGACGAATTCTTTGGTTGTCCCAAGCAATCAACCCTGAGAAAACCAAAACCATGGCTACGCTAATCATATAATCAAAGAAACCGCTAGCCAAGAAAATATTAACTACCATGGCAATCAGCAAACCGATAAGAGCCGCCATCATAGCCCGACCAAGGCCACTCAAATCTTTCTTGGTGAACATGCCAACTGCCGCCATGACAAAGAAGAGAAGGGCACTCGACACAAAGGCGGATAAAACTGTACCCGGAGTATAGAAGGCCACCACAAAACTAAGGGTAAAGCCGTTTAAAACAGAGTAAAGTAAAAATACTGGAAGAGCAGCTGGACTATTCTTTAAGGCCATGTTACTAGCAACGAAGACTAGTGCTAGCTCTGCAAAAGTAGCAATGGTCAACCAGAGACGTCCCTGCATCAAAAAGTAAACCAACTGAGATTGAAAGACCGTCAACATAAGGCCTGATACCAAAGCGGATAATCCGATTCCCAGACCAACAAAGGCATAAACCTTAGCGTAAAATTGATTGAGACCTGCGCGGTCGTGAATAATAGTGTGATTCATCTTTTCTCCTTTTCTATGAATGTCTTTTCTTGATTATAACAAAGAAAGTTAAAATTAGCTTAAATGGAAAATTAAAATACCGGCTGCAACGGCAACATTCAAACTCTCTGCCTTCCCCTTCATACTAATGTGGACCAACTGGTCTGCATTTTCAGCCATAAGGGGACTAATTCCTTGCCCCTCATTTCCCATGACTAGTACAAAATTTTCTATAGGAGGCAGTTCTCTGTAATCAACAGAATCTTTAGACAGGGTTGTTGCCAGCACTGGGATACCTGCCTCTTTGGTTTCCTTAAGAAGCGCTTGACTAGACATCCGGTAAATAGGCAGATGAAAATGACTGCCTTGCATGGAACGTAAGGTCTTGAGACTGTAGATATCTGCCGATTTATCTGAAACAATCACTCCAGTAAAACCTGCTGCATCCGCAGTCCGAATGATAGTTCCCACATTACCAGGATCTTGCACATCTTCCAAAAACAAGAACTTGCCCTGAATCAAATCAGCTTGTCCTACTTCTTCTTTTTGAACCACCGCAACAATTCCCTGTGGAGTCTGAGAATCCGCCAAATCTAGCAAAATATCCTCTGACACCCAGACAGTTTGCGAAAAAGCAGCTAACTGTTCTTGGTAATTTTCTAGAGCAAAGATTTTTTCAATCGTCACTCCAGCTTGAACAGCTTCTTCAAACAAGTGCCAGCCTTCAATCAAATAAGCAGACTTGCGGTATTTTTTTCGGTGTAATTTCTTGGCATTTTTTACCACAGAATTGGCTTTTGAGGTTATAATAGTCATAGAAATATTATAACACAATCAAAGGAGTTTGGTATGCAAAAGGTTAGAATGATTGCCCAAGGTAGGGTACAGGGTGTCGGCTTTCGTTGGGGTGTTTACAGCTTGGCACTTGAAATTGGTGGCATCACAGGTCGAGTATGGAATAACGACGATGGCACAGTAGAAATTTTAGCCCAAGCAGACTCATCTGCTACCATGGCAAAATTTATCCAAGAAATCCGCAAAGGACCCACACCTTTTTCAAAAGTCAGCTACTTAGATGTCCAACTGAGCAACTTTCCTCCCTACCCTGACTTCAAAATCGCAAATTAGGTCTCTAGAACTATTGTATATTTTGTAAAAAAACAGTAGAATAGAAAGGTATAATTTTTTAAGAAGGAATAAAAACAGTGAAATCTATTAAACGTTTTGCACTCTCAGCTATGGGAGTAGCTATGCTATTAGTCTTGACAGGTTGCGTTCAAATTGATAAAGCAACAGGTAAGCCAATCGGTCCCGTTTGGGATTTCTTGGGTGCCCCGATGGGAGAAGCTATCAAGTACTTCGCTACTGATAAAGGGCTAGGCTTCGGTGTCGCTATCATTATCGTTACCATTATCGTGCGCTTGATTATCTTGCCACTTGGTATCTACCAATCATGGAAGGCAACGCTTCACTCTGAAAAGATGAACGCCCTCAAGCACGTCCTTGAGCCACACCAAACTCGTCTCAAGGAAGCAACAACTCAAGAAGAAAAACTAGAAGCCCAACAAGCTCTCTTTGCCGCTCAAAAAGAACACGGCATCAGCATGTTTGGTGGTGTAGGATGTTTCCCTATCCTCCTTCAAATGCCTTTCTTCTCTGCAATCTACTTTGCTGCCCAACATACTGAAGGAGTTGCTCAAGCAAGCTACCTAGGCATTCCTCTAGGTTCTCCAAGTATGATTTTGGTTGCCTGCGCAGGTGTCCTTTACTATCTTCAATCGCTCCTTTCACTTCACGGAGTAGAAGATGAAATGCAAAGAGAACAGATTAAGAAAATGATTTACATGAGCCCACTCATGATCGTCGTCTTCTCCCTCTTCTCACCAGCCAGTGTCACACTTTACTGGGTTGTCGGTGGTTTCATGATGATTCTCCAACAGTTTATCGTCAACTATATCGTTCGTCCAAAACTTCGCAAAAAAGTCCGTGAAGAACTAGCCAAGAACCCACCAAAAGCACGTGCTTTCTCTACACCAAGTGGACGAAAAGACGTTACCCCTGAACAACCAACTGCTATCACAAGCAAGAAAAAACACAAAAATCGCAACGCTGGAAAACAACGTTCGAGATAAGAAGAAAAAGGCTTAGCTGATTTGCTAAGTCTTTTTGCAAGTCATACTCTTCGAAAATCTCTTCAAACCACGTCAGCTTCGCCTTGCCGTATATATGTTACTGACTTCGTCAGTTCTATCCACAACCTCAAAACCATGTTTTGAGCAGCCTGCGGCTAGCTTCCTAGTTTGCTCTTTGATTTTCATTGAGTATCAAAAGCCCGATGTTTCCATCAGGCTTCTTTTTTATCCATGTACACGTTTCATATAGTCTTGGTAACTTTCGGTATCCATGAGTTTTTTAGCGTTCTTAACGCGGTCTGCTGTTGGTGGTTTGACTCCTTCGAGGGAATATGGAATTCCCAATTCACGCCATTTGAATTCACCCATGGTGTGATAAGGTAGAATTTCAAACTTATCCACATTTTTGAGGGTCTTGACGAATTTCCCAAGTTCAATCAGGTCATCGTCTCTGTCTGTCAATCCTGGAACTAGCACGTGGCGAATCCAGACAGGTTTTCCAATATCTGATAGATACTGAGCACAGGCCAAGATATTTTTATTGGTTTGGCTAGTGACAATCTTGTGCTGTTCTTCGTTGATTTCCTTGATATCCAAGAGGACCAAGTCAGTGACAGCCATGAGTTTGTCAAACTTCTCAAGGTAACGTGGTTTATTACGGAAAGGAAGGGCACAGGTATCCAAGGTACAGTGGATTCCGTGTTCTTTGGCCTTGGTAAAAAGGGCAATCAAGAAATCAATCTGCAAGAGGGCTTCTCCTCCACTGACTGTAATTCCACCCTTATTCCCCCAGAAACCGCGGTAGCGCAAGGCCTCTGTCAAAACATCATCTACCGTCCGTTCACGTGATTTATTGGACTCCATAGCCCAAGTGTCTGGGTTGTGGCAATACTGGCAACGCATGTGACAGCCCTGCAAAAAGACAATAAAGCGAATACCAGGGCCATCTACCGCCCCAAAACTTTCTGTCGAATGCACCATTCCTGTCACTTGTCCATAATCAATTGTTTCTTCAGACATATCGTTACCTTCCTTGAAAACGTTTTATAGTTTTATTATATCACGACTTGAAGGAAAAACAAGATTTTTGCCTATTTTTTAGAAAGCAATCTGTTTTTCAATTTCATTTTCAATTACTTATCATTTTATTCTTCAAAATCAAAGCCATATAAGGTTGCAAAATAGTCCTCAGGGCGCTCCGCACGGCGGATTTGACAGGCTTTACCTTCTTCGGTATAGAGGATTTCCGCAGAACGAAGTTTGGCGTTGTACTGGTATCCCATTGAAAATCCGTGGGCACCTGTATCATGAATTACCAGCAAATCACCGATTTCTGTATGAGGCAGTTCGCGATTCACTGCAAATTTATCATTGTTTTCACAGAGTGAACCAACCACATCTACTACTTCAGCTGGTCCTTCTGGATGAGTCATATTGGTAATATGGTGGTAGGCGCCGTACATGGCTGGACGCATGAGGTTGACTGCTGATGCATCCACACCTAGATAGGTACGGTAGGTTTCCTTCTTATGAGTGACTCTTGTGACTAGAGCCCCATGAGGTGCCAACATAAAACGACCCAATTCAGTGAAAATCTTGACCTGACCAAGACCTGCTGGCGTAAGGACCTCTTCATACACCTTACGAACTCCCTCACCAATCAAGGCGATATCGTTCGGCTCCTGGTCTGGACGATAGTTAACACCAATACCGCCAGAAAGATTGATAAAGTCTAGCGAAATACCCAACTTTTCCTTGATTTCAACAGCCAATTCAAAAAGCTGACGCGCCAACTCTGGATAATAGAGATGGGTCACGGTATTGGACGCTAGGAAGGAGTGAATCCCAAAAGTCTTGGCTCCTTTTTCCTTCAAGATGGCAAAAGCTTCAAAGAGCTGGTCCTTGGTCATGCCAAACTTGGCTTCTCCAGGATTATCCATAATATCTGTTCCTAGCTCAAAAACGCCTCCAGGATTGTAACGACAAGAGATAATTTCTGGAATGCCTGCTGCTCGCTCTAGATGTTCAATATCTTCAAATGCATCCAAGTTAATGGTCGCACCCAATTCACGCGCATAGGCGTATTCCTTGTCTGGCGTGTTGTTTGAAGAGAACATAATCTCAGAACCAGGGAAATCCAGTTTATGGCTCATCAAAAGCTCCACATAACTAGAGCAGTCCACACCACAGCCTTCCTCTTGGAGAATTTTCAAAATAGCTGGTGTTGGAGTAGCCTTAACTGCAAAATATTCCTTAAAGCCTTTGTTCCACGAAAAGGCTTGGTTGACGGCTCTTGCCTTCTCACGAATTCCCTTCTCATCATACAAGTGAAAGGGAGTCGGGAACTCGGCAACAATCTTTTCTAAGTCTTCTTTATTGATAAATGGTGTTTTCATAAGTTTCCTTCTATTCTATTTGCAAAGAAAGGCTGGGACAATCGTTCCAACCTTTAGTTCTATCTCTTATTTATCTTCGTCAAAGATATTACCAACCTCAACATCGATGGCTTGGTTCTTGACATCAATATTGGTTACCTTCAAGAGTGACTTGTAGTCAAACTGCTTTTCGCGTTCTTCTTGAGCATTATCCGCAAAGACCGCTACACCTGCCAATTCTGAATCAAACTCACGCAAAAGGCTGATCATCCCATTGACAGTTCCGCCACCTTTCAAGAAGTCATCCACAATCAAGACACGGCTGCCTGCCTTGAGACTACGTTTTGAAAGGAACATTTTCTCAATGCGGTCACCACTTGAACCTGATACATAGTTGACGCTGACAGTTGAACCTTCGGTAATTTTCAGGTCACGTCGCACAATAACAAAGGGAACATTGAGGACATTGGCAACTGCATTTGCAAGTGGAACACCCTTAGTCGCTACGGTCATAACCGCATCAATTTTTTGGTCCATAAAGCTCTTGGCAATAATGCGACCAATATTTTTCAAGATGGCTGGTGTGCTAAGCAAATCAGACAGGTAGATATAGCCACCTGGCAAGATACGGTCACTTTCTGACAACTTGGCACGCAAGTCCTCAACCATTTCCTTGGCATCATGGCTTGAGATTGATGGTGTGAAAATGACACCACCACCAGCACCAGTTACTGTCTGGATATGACCGATTTCAATTTCCTCAAAGGCGCGTTTGATAATGACGATATCCTCTGAGATGGATGATTTAGCAGATTCATACTTTTCAGCAAAAGTATTGAGACTAGTTAGTTTATAAGGATTATTAATCAAATAGTTGGAAATGACAACCATCCGATCACTTCTTCTTAATTTCATTTCTATTTCCCACTTCATTTAATTTTGATATTTTATCTATTATACCATATTCACATAAAAAAACGAACATTCTTATCCTAAAAAATGCTCATTTTTCTTAAATTATTAATCTAAATCTGGTTTATAGAAGGAACGATTGTCCATAGCGAAGATTTTATTGGTCATCTCTCCTTTGTCCACCAAAGCAAGAGCAGTTGACATCATCATCATGCTTGCATCCAGATTGTCAATCATATGGATAATCTCTGCTTCCATAATGCGTGGACGGACTGGGCTTCCATACTCAAGTAAGCCGTGGTGACTGAGGATGACGTGACGAAGCAGAACGACTTCTTCCTTGGTATCATCGATGCCAAGCTCCATCACTGTCTTAGTAATTTCACTATCAATTAGAGCGATATGCCCAAGAAGATTGCCTCGTACTGTATACTCGGTCTGATCAGGCCCTGTCAACTCGATGACTTTAGCCAAGTCGTGTAGCATAACCCCCGCATAGAGCAGGCTCTTATTGAGTTGAGGATAGACTTCGCTAATAGCATCTGCCAAACGCACCATGGTCGCCGTATGATAGGCCAAGCCCGTTTCAAAGGCATGATGGTTGGTCTTGGCAGCTGGATAGGAGTAAAATTCCTTATCATACTTGGTGTAGAGATTTCGGACAATCCTTTGCCAAACAGGATTTTCAATTTTAAAAATCATTTGCGACATATAGTCACGGATTTCCTTGACATCAACTGGCGACTTGACCTTGAAATCAGCTGGATCATTGGGTTCGCCCAGTTGAGGCAGGCGAAGAGTAATTTGATTAACTTGAGGGGTGTTGTTATAAACTTCTCGGCGCCCTTTCATGTGGACAACCTTACCTGCGGTAAAGGCCTCAACGTTATGAGGTTGAGCATCCCAGAGCTTCCCTTCAATCTCGCCACTATCATCTTGGAAGGTAAAGGCTAGGTAGTTTTTCCCAGCTCGTGTCTGCCTCAGGTCAGCTGATTTGATTAGGTAAAAGCCTTCAAACAACTCATCTTTTTTCATGTGACTAATCTTCATATTCTTCCTCGTTTTCTTGGAAATGGAGTAGATCAAGCGCAGGCTCACCTTCTGATAACTCAATGTGACGGAGCGTCCGCTCGATAGCTGTGGTACGACGGTTTAATAATTCATCAATATTGCCAGAGGCATGTTGGAGGTGCTTTTGTGCCTTAACCAGAATACCACCAAACTTGCCAAACTCCGTCTTGACACTGGCTAGGGTCTTACTGATATGGTCTGCACTCTTTTGAATATTGAGAGTTTTGAAACCAACTGATAGGGAATTGAGAAGGGCTGACAGAGTACTTGGACCTGCGACAATAATCTGCTCCTCCCGTCTCAAATCATCAAAGAAGACCGGATTGCGGACGATTTCTGAGTAGAGACCTTCTGTCGGAACAAACAAAACTCCAAAATTGGTCGTCCGAGGTGGTGCTATGTACTTGCTCTTGATATCCTTGGCAAAGCGCTTGACGCTTGCTAAGAGCGACTTACGACAGCGTTCAATCTCATCCTTGTCCCCTGCCTCATAGGCTTCTTCTAAGCGGTAATAATCAGCCAGTGGAAACTTAGAGTCAATTGGTAGGTAGACGTATTCCTGGTCGCCTTGTCCGGGTAACTTGATGGCATACTCCACTCGTTCACTAGAGTTTTCAACCGTTGCGTATTCTCGTTCATACTGGGCAGGGGTCATGATGTCCTCGATGATTTGTCCCAGTTGCAATTCTCCCAGAATTCCTCGTGTCTTGGTTCCAGAGAGAACCTTGTTGAGAGCTCCGACATCACGCGCAACTGTCTGCATTTCTCCAAGGCCACGATTGACCGACTCCAGTTGCTTGGAAACTGTCTCAAAGGAAGCCTGCAAGCGCGTCTGCAAGGTCTTTTCTAGTTTTTCCTCGACCGTTTGGCGCATTTGTTCCAACCGTTGCTCATTTGATTCCTGCAAGGCTTGAAGGCGTTGGTCGGTCTTGTCTCTAGTTTGCAAGAGATTATCTGTCATTTCTTGACGGACTTGAGTTAGACCTTGGTGCAATTCTATTCGCACTTCTTGCAAACGGTCGCTGACAGCCACTTCCAAGTCTTTTTGGTCTAACTGGCTGGCTTGTCTGGCTTGTTCAAAGCGGTAATCCAACTGATCTGACAAGTGATCTGCCTGATCCTCCAAACTCTTGCTGAGATGTTTTTCCTGCTTATCCTGCCTTTGCCAAATCAGAAAGAGACCAGCTAGGTTGGCAATCAATAATAGAACAAGTAAACTTTCCATCCTACCTCCTGTCCTTGCTATGCAGCACGACCACATAGCCATCTGGGCAAGTTACCGAAACTTCCCTATCTATATATTCGTTAGAAGCATACACTTTTTTAAAGAAAAAATTTTCCTCTGTCAACTCATACTTGGCACCAAGAATGGTCAGCTGGCTATCTCGAACTGGCATAAAGGCTAGATAGTCGTAGTCTGAACGGGGTTCTAGCTGACTGGTCCCTTCTGGACAATAGGCAATCAAGTTTTGCCCATCCTCAATCGCTATCTGACGCATATAGGGAGCCAACTTGGGATTGCTAGGCAGAAAAACATTGGCCAGCATATGGTCAATACGGCCACCCAAAGCACCGAAAATAGTGACCTGAGCCTGAGGATTTTGTTCAAAGATGGTCAAGAGAGCCAATTCCAAATCGGTATCATCTTTTTCTGGTTGAGCTTGGACAAAATACTGGGCATGTTTTTGAATCACCTGTCGCTCTTCTGCACTGACAGAATCAAAATCTCCAACTGCTAGAGTAAGAGGAAGGTTTTCTTCCAAGACCCAGAGTGAGCCTCGATCCACACCGACAAAGCAATCAAAGTCCGTCCGGTAGTGACCACGGTCTCCGCCAGCAAAAACGGCAACCCTAGTCCAGTTGTTTTCTGAGAGTTTGTACTCGCTCATTGACATCTCCCTTAAAGACATAGGAACCTGCTACAAAAACGGTCGCACCAGCTTCTTTGGCTTGAGCAATAGTTTGGTCATCAATCCCGCCATCCACTTCGATTTCAAAGTTCAAGCCTTTTTCATCACGAAGAGCAACCAACTCACGGACCTTATCCATGGTCTCTGGTAGAAAGGTTTGACCACCGAAGCCAGGGTTAACTGTCATGACTAAGACTTGGTCAACTAGGTGAAGGACGTGCTTGATAGCCTCAACAGGCGTACCAGGATTGATAACAACTGATGGCTTGACACCGAGTGAACGAATTTTTTGGAGGGCACCATGGATATGAGGTGTCGCCTCCACATGGATACTGATGATATCCGCACCTGCACGCGCAAAGTCTTCTAAATGATGCTCAGGGTTTGACACCATCAAGTGGCAATCGAAAACCATCTTGCTATGAGGGCGAAGAGCTTCGACCACACCTGCACCAAAACTGATTTGTGGTACAAAGTGACCATCCATGATATCGATATGGGCATATTCTGCCCCAGTTGCTTCTAGGCGTTTGATTTCACGTTCAAAGTTGGCATAATCTGCTGCCAGAATTGACGGAGCAATCTTGTATTGAGACATAGGTTTCTCCTTATTTTGGAATTTTTTTGCTGACCTTTTTATAGGTTTCTCTACGATTTTCAATTTCACTGAGGAATTGCAGGTAGTTTTCAAAACGGAAGGACGCAATGGTACCCTCTTCTACAGCAGGCTTAACCGCGCAAGCTGGCTCATGGGTATGGGTACAGGTACGGAATTTGCAGTCTCGGCTAACACTAGCAATCTCTGGAAAGGCCTGATTGAGGTCTTCCGCCGTTGATACTTCATAGTCCAAGGATGAAAAACCTGGTGTATCTGCGATTTTACCCCCATTAAGGTTGTAAAAACTAACAGCTCGAGTGGTATGGCGCCCGCGACCTAGACTGTCTGAGATTTCTCCCGTTTCAAGATTGAGGTCTGGTGCGATTTTATTGAGAAGAGTTGATTTCCCAACGCCCGTCTGCCCCATAAAGACTGTCACCTTGCCTGTTAACAAGGGCAGGAGTTCCTCTTTACTGGTCACAAAGTCATAGCCGATGTCACCATAAGTCTTTTCATAAAAATCCAGTTCTCCTCTATCTTCCAACAAATCCATTTTGGAAATATAGACGATGGGATGGATACCCTTGTGTTCCAAGAGAACCAAGAAACGATCCAGCAAATTGCTGTTAAAATCAGGTTCCTTGACGGACATAATTACCACAGCTTGGTCAATATTGACAATGGGCGGACGGACCAGACTGTTTTTCCGTTCGTGAATCTTGAGAATATAGCCTTCTGAATTTTCCTCGGCAGAGAAATCTACCCAGTCCCCAACGTAAGGAGTATGGCCTTTTTTACGGAAATTTCCACGCGCGCGTGTTTGATAGACCTGGCCATCACTCTCTACATAGTAGAAGCCTGCCAAGGCTTTAATAATTTGTCCCTGCATATTAGAGTCCTTGCCCTTTAAGCGCGTCTGCTAGACTGGCAAATTCTGCCAAGCTGAGAGCTTCCCCACGCACACTTGGTGACAAGCCTGCCTGATCCAAAGCCTTGGTCAGCTTGTCCTTGACCTCTTCAGTCTTGCCAAAGTAACCTGTCAAGTTATTCCACAAGGTCTTGCGGCGATGGGTGAAACTTGCCTTGGCAACCTTAAAGAAGAAGTTCTCGTCTTCCACTGCTACAGCTGGTTCTGGACGGCGCACCATTTTCAAAATAGCTGAGTCCACATTTGGCGCTGGCACAAAGACCGTACGAGGCACGATAAAGGCAACCTTGGCTGTCATATAATACTGCACCGCGATCGACAAGCTACCGTAGGCCTTGGTGTTTGGCTGGGCTGAAATGCGGTCTGCCACTTCTTTTTGCATCATGACCACAAACTCACTAAAAGGAATGCCACTTTCAATCAAGTGCATGAGAATAGGCGTCGTAATGTAGTATGGCAAGTTAGCCACTACCTTAATTGGCAAATCAGGATTTTTGAAATTCTGGATATGTTGCGCCAAATCAACCTTAAGAATATCCTCGTTGACTACGGTCACATTGTCAAAATCACGCAAGGTATCTGCTAAAATCGGTACCAAACGGTGGTCAATCTCAAAGGCCATGACTTGAGCCGCACGCTCAGCCAAAAACTCCGTCAAGGCACCAATCCCTGGCCCGATTTCGATAACATTGACCTGGTCATCAATTTCAGCCGTATCCACGATCTTTTGAAGGATATTAGTATCCGTCAGGAAATTTTGCCCAAAGGATTTTTTAAAGGTAAAACCGTGACGCTCTAGCACTGCCTTGGTCACGCTATAATCTGCAATTCTCATCTATTCTCTTTTCTATTATCTGTTACTTCTATTGTAACACATTCCCCTTGTATTTGGGGTTTGCTTAACTATTCTCATAAGATTTCATAGCTTCTTCCACTTCTGCCAAGGTGACTCCAAACAACTCTAAGCGCTTGAGGAGTTGCTTGCCGTTGGAATAGCCAATTCGGAGAGCCTCTCCTAGATATTCTCGTCGCTTACGGCTATCTGCTCCTGCTAGAAAACCAAGTCGGATCAAGTCGCTACGACTGATATCAAACTGACTTTCATGTTCAAATTGTTCTGTGACCTGAGCTAGAGCCGTTTTCAAATCTTCATAGCTGGCATGCTCAATTCCCAGGGAACGTCCCTTGGTCTTGGACTTGGGAACAGCTTCATCTCGTTTGAGGAAGGCATGCTGAACTGTTGGAATGGCCGTCATAATCATGCGGCGAATCCGCTCCCCATTAAAATCTGGGTCTGTAAAGACAATGACTCCATGACGTTGGTGCAGGCGCTGAATCCGATCTATATCCTGGTCATTGATGGCAGAACCTCGAGTCTCATAGGTCTCTACATCGAAATAGCGTTTGAGATTGGCCGTATCATCGCGCCCTTCGACCACGATAACTTGGGAAATTTTCTCTTTCATTACTTGCTGTCCAATCCAAAAATTCGTTCTGCATTTGCAGTTGTTACCTCCGCTAGCTCTTCTGCCGTCATCCCACGCAAATCAGCTATAAAGTCCACTACATAGCGAGTATAGGCTGTTTTGTTTTCGCGACCCCGTTTAGGAACAGGAGCCAAGTAAGGCGCATCTGTCTCTACCAAAATCTTGTCCAAAGGTAACTCTTTAGCTGCTTCTTGGATGTCAGTTGCCTTCTTGAAAGTCACCACTCCTGAGAAGGAAATGGTCATGCCAAGCTCGACAAACTTCTCTGCCCACTCAAGCGTCCCCGAAAATGAGTGCATGATACCACCTCGAGGACCAACGCCCTCACTCTTGATAATTTCATAAGTATCTTCCAGCGCATCACGGGTATGGACAACAAAAGGCAAATCCAAATCCTTAGATAGCTGAATCTGACGGCGAAAAACCTGCTCCTGTACCTCTTTTGGCGCTGTCATCCAATGGTAGTCCAAACCAATCTCACCCAAGGCAACTACCTTTGGATGCTTGAGCTTGTCAAGCAAGTAGGCTTCAATCTCCTCTATGTAGGTTCCAGCTTCTGTAGGATGCCAACCAATAGTTGCGTAGAGTTGGTCGTACTCATCTACCAACTCTAGGGCACGCTCAATCGTCGGTTTATCAAAACCAACAATATTCATTTGTGTCACACCCATCTCAGCAGCCAAGGCAATTTCTTCTGCCTCACGACCTGCAAATTCTTCTACATTCAAGTGTGTATGTGTATCAAAAATATCCATACTATATTTCCTTCTCTTTCCTCAATATTCCTTAACTACCAGAAGAAAAGAGTTTCTTTCTTCTATACTTCCCTATATTTCCTCTAGTTTCTATTCACTTTGGTTAGTACTTGGTTAGCATCTACAGATGAATTTGATTAAGTTTCTCTCTACTAATGAAATTATCCTTAGCTTTTTGCAACTTCTCATAGTCCGCTAAAAATCATTTCATCTCCTTGTACTTTTAAAGCAAAGGAAAGCTATGTGGCACAGCTTAATTATAACATAACTACATAGCTTCCACATATTTCTTTTGTTTATACAACAAAAATTCCTTATAACCTTCAATGTATATATATTCTTATCAGAAGGTTTTAAGATATAGCCCTAGAATTTTTCATTACATTTCAACAACTTCAATGTCTTTTGCAGTCGAACTAAGCTGGTTACGGTATTCTCCGTATACAATTGCTTTCTCAATGTCTATAATTTCTATGACCGTCAGCATCCGAACCATTCAAACTTCTTTTGCAAGATACGAGAATGATTTATTATCAAAAACAACTCCAAACAGAATTTCTCTGTCTCTGTCGCTCAACAAACTCTCAATAGCATCGTTTATAATAGCAATTTCTTCTTTTTTAATTAAGAGAGATAATGCATCACTATCATCTGCTATCGTATCTAATAAAGAACCTTTATCAATTGAACTACTGTCTAAACTACACAGACCATAAGAACGATCTTTTCTACATGAATTCTCATAGGGCTGGTTTAATAAGTTATCTACCTTAGTCCAATCACCAGATAATACAGCTCTTCGAATCGCTTTTTCTCTACGTTGTTCTACTTTTGTTAAATCTACCATATGGTTGGTACCTCCTTTGGGATTTACCAACCATACATAGTTTGTCTTCTTACGCTATCGTCAGTGGAAAAAACTTAGTAGTCATTTTAGATAGAAACAGTCAGATGTATAAAAAAATAGCAGTTATACAAAATCGTATAACTGCCATGCATTTTACTCGCTATATATATCATAAAAAATTCATAATCATTCACCAATTTATGGACTTTCATACACCACTGACTGGTTAACTCACACATAAATATATTAAATTCAATCACTGAAAAACATTATCATCATTAAACACTAACTCTGAATAAAAAATATTGGATGTTTGTTTAATATTTTCCAAATGGTTTGTTCTTTGTGACTGTGTAAATTTAATTTGTATTCCATGTTTACTATTATAATTAACAAAGTATGCTTCTGGATTCTCTGCTAACCATTCTAACGTACTTAACTCAGCCATAATAATTCTGATTTTTCTTATACCTTCCTGTGTATCAACAAATACAAATGAAACTGCTGGAACCATCCCTAGCATATTAGCTGTGTCTTTCAATTTGTTTATGTTATTCCTATCAAAATCAAATGATTTACTTTCCGTGTCTGGAAAATTCCTTCCCTTCACAGAAATGGCTAGTCTTTGGAACTCTCCAGTCCTTCTGACAGCTATTACATCTGCACCAACGTGATCAATGAGAGCAACTGACCAATTATTTAATCCTAAAATATACATTACCAAAGATTCTGAAAAATCACCGAATTGTTTTGGGAAACGAAGATCGCGATAATTAGTCATATTATTATCTATCCTCAAAAAAACGTTCTAAAACATATAAGCCACCTTGCGATGGTTGTCCTCCATACATTTCTTCTTTATCAACTCGAATGCCATTATAAAAATGTTCAACGAATCTTTCAAAATCTACTGGACTTAATGTCTTTTCCTTTAGTTTACCTTTATCTGAAACTTGCAAACGATAATCAAAAAAGAGTAACTTTACAATAGCTTTTAGCCCATTTCTCCATTTATCTTTGGAAAAAATTTCCTTTACTATTGAGTCAATGGATAATCCGTCATGTAAGTATCGATATAAAATAGCTCCAATAAAATTAGTCGCATTCGCTCCTAGTTGCTTCCTTATTTTCGGTAGTTGACTACTATAATTTTTTTGGCCATTTAACCTCCAATTTTCATATTGCAAGGTCAATATAAAATATAATACCTCATTACTTTCATTTTTATAATTTACAAATGGCAATGTGACTCGATAATTATTTCCAAATACTGTCTTCCCTTTATACAGTAAATCAACCTCGAACAATTGTGATCCTTCTTCTTCCTTTGAAACAAACTTTTCAATTTCTTTAAACGGAATTAGTAAATCTGTACTAGACCGATCCAATGCTCCCAAAATATAAACAAGATAATCATCAAAAACTGCGACATAATATATATGATTGAATGAGGATTGCAAAAAGCCTTCTAGTTCAGATGCTTTTTTATCTAAATCTCCTTTTAAAACAATTGAATACTTATATTCTGATGCAAAACCCAATCCTTGCGAATAAATATAATTTAAAATCTTATCATTTCCCTCACTCGTCCTTTGAGGAGTATAAATAATATTATTCATTGAGTCAATCGCATCCCCCAAAGTACCAGTTAAAGGAGGTACACTCTGCTTTATCTTTTGTGTTTTACTTTGTTCCAACCAGTCTGAAATAGTCAATCCTGTATCGTAGGTACCAGTTGGATAGGATTCAACAAAAAATTTAATTTCAGCTTTAGTAACCGAAATTTTACCACGATTTTTACCGCCTTTTTCACAATATCCTTGTGTAATAGCAGATATTTTCCATGCATAATTTTTATTACTATAAAAATCCTCTGCGATAAACGATCCACTTTCACCATTCACAAGATAGCGATACAATACTTCTACGCGTTCTTCTTTACTTGTTTGTAAAAAATCATTCAATAAGCCAAAACTCATGTTATTTTCCTACCATTCTACTTTTTAACTTTCCACATTGTGATACCATTTTTATAATTATATTCTGCTTTATAGCCAGCAGCTTTTATTAATGTTATAGTTCTTTTACATATTGTTTCTACATCTTTTCCAGTATTAAAATAAAGCCAAGTAGGTAATTTATCATATAAAGGTGTATCTCTGAAATATCTAGATTGATAAAAACTATAAAAACTAGCATTAAATACATTTCTAGAGAAAAATTTAGTTCTTCCATCATAGTTATAACTCATTAACTTTTCGGTTCTTTTAAATTCCTCTATAGCATACTTTTTAAAAGCTCTATATAATTGTTCTTTTTGACTGGTGCTCATAACCTTAGTTTTATGGTAAACACTATACGCTTTTGCAGTTGCAGCAGAATATACTAACATAAGACTACACTCCTATTGTATTGTTTTTTATCTATTTTAACACAAAATTGTATAGTTCGCTATACTATATTGATATTTTGGACAGTTAACTGTACTTAAAAAATCATATAAAGGATAGTAGAATAGTACAAAAGAGGAAATTACGGATGGAAGCTAATCAATTACAAAAATACATAGCAGTGCGTATAAGAGAATGTAGAAAAGAACAGAATCTTAGTCAAGAACAATTATCCAATCAAGCAGGGCTAGGTGTTAAAGCAATACAAAACATTGAGAATATGAAATATGATTTTAAAATACACACACTTGAAAAAGTGCTTACTGCTTTAGGAATGACCGTAGAAGACTTCTTTAATTTCCCACTCTCAAATAATTACGTCCCTATAACTACATTGATCGATAACATCTCAGATTTATCTCACACAAAAAAATTAAAAATAATTTCTTTGTTCAATGAAATTGTCAAAAATATAGATTAAAAGAGGAACTCTCAATGAATTCCTCTTTTTGTTTGCTACTTTAACTTTCCTTTGGTTAGTTCTATGGTTAATTTGTGCCTCAATAATATCATGAGTCCTTAAACTGCACTCCAAACACTCTAAGTATGTGTATCAAAAATCATCTCTTCTAACCTCGTTTTCTATCTTCTATTATACCAAAAAACTGCCCTCTCTCCTCATCTGTAAAAAATATTCTAAAATCTATTGTCGTCTCTTGACGCTATTTTTTCAAAGCAGTATAATAGCACTTATTGAAATTTTCAGTAAAGGAAAATACCATGTTTACAAAATTAAAACATACCTTTATCGGTCGTCCTCTTAAGTCTTTAACCGAAGGCGAAGGGGGACTACTGGGAAAAATGCAGGCACTAGCCATGTTGTCAAGCGACGCTCTCTCCTCCATCGCCTATGGACCTGAGCAAGTAGTCCTGGTCTTGGCTAGTCTTTCTCCACTAGCTATATGGTGGAGCCTTCCTATCGGCCTCTTTGTCCTCCTACTCCTAGCTAGCCTGACCGTTTCCTACCGTCAAATCATCCATGCCTACCCTCAAGGGGGAGGGGCCTATATGGTTACCCGAGAAAATCTATCTCCCAAGCTTGGCTTGATTGCTGGAGGTAGTCTTCTGGTTGACTATATGTTGACCGTAGCGGTGTCTGTTGCTTCTGGAGCTGATGCTATCACAGCAGCTCTCCCTGCTCTCCACCCTTACAACCTCCACATCTCCATTTTTCTGGTTTGCTTGCTCATGCTCTTGAACTTACGGGGCTTAAAAGAATCTGCCAGTTCACTGATGATTCCTGTCTATCTCTTTATCATCAGTACTGTCTTTCTCTTGCTCTATGGAATCTTTCAACTAGTTACAGGTTCTCTCAGCTATCAGGCAACTTCACCTATTGGGCATGCTGTTCCGAGCCTGTCTATCGTTCTCATTCTAAGAGCTTTTACCAGCGGATCTGCCTCTCTGACAGGGGTTGAAGCTATTTCAAATGCCGTTCCCTTTTTCAAGGGTCCAAAAGAAAAGAATGCCGCTCAAACCTTGACCATTATGTCACTGATTTTAGGTTTTCTTTTTGCTGGTATCACCTTCCTAAACTACTGGATGGGGATTATACCTCAACACGGAGAAACTATTCTTTCACAGATGGCTCAAGGCATCCTTGGCACTTCCTTCTTAGGCCACCTTGGGTATTATATCTTCCAATTCTCCACAGCCTTGATTTTGGCCGTAGCTGCAAATACTGGCTTTTCGGCCTTCCCTATGCTGGCTTACAATATGGCTAAAAACAAATACATGCCCCATCTCTTTATGGAAAAAGGAGACCGCCTAGGCTACTCTAATGGAATTTTAACTCTGGCTTTTGGGGCTATGATTCTTCTTCTCATTTTTAATGGCAATACAGAACGCTTGATTCCCCTTTATACTATCGGGGTCTTCGTTCCCTTTGCCCTTTCTCAGACTGGGATGATTCGCCATTGGAAAAAAGAAAAAGGGGCAAATTTCTTAAAACCTGCCCTTGCCAATATCCTTGGAGCTATCATTTGCTACGCTATCGTGCTAATCTTGCTCTTTTTCCGTCTCAGTGATATCTGGCCCTTCTTCCCGATTATTCTCGTACTCACCCTACTCTTCTTAGCAATTCACAGTCATTACCAAAAAGTAGCCCAACAACTGCGACTCTATGAAGGAATCGAAAAACGTACCTACGATGGCAATCTTGTCCTCGTCCTAGTAGGAAATGTTACCAGAGTCAGCGTCGGAGCCATTAACTATGCCCAAAGTATCGGTGACGAAGTCTTAGCCATACACATTTCTACAAAGGAAACAGCAGAGAAAGACCAAGAAATTCTCCAAGAATTTGCCGATTACTTCCCAACCATTACTCTGAAAAATATCAAGACCAGCTACCGCGATATCATTACCCCTACTGTCAAGTATGTCAAACGAATTTCCGAGGAAGCTCAGAAAAAGAACTATACAGTCACTGTCCTCGTTCCCCAGTTTATCCCCAATAAACCTTGGCAAAATATCCTGCACAATCAGATGAGTCTCAAACTCAAATACGCCCTTCGTTGGCACCAGGACGTCGTTGTCGCTAGCTACTCATATCACTTAAAAGAATAAAGAAAAGGCCCTACCAGAACCAAGAAGCGTCTGGTAAGGCTTTTTTTCTGAATACAGTTACTATGCTTTACTGAAAAGCATGACTAGGCATATTATTGAATGTGGTTAGCTAAATCTTCCTGAGCTTTTTTATTTGACTCAGCTTTTTCTTTTAACCATTTTTCATAGAGTTCTTGGTACTGTTTAGCGGTTACTGGCTCTTTTTGCAATTCAACATATTTGTAGTTGTCCGCATTTCCTTTATGACCAACGAATGAGAATGGACCTGTAAACGGCACAGTCTTACGGAAGATTGGGTTGGCTCCACCACTTTGAACTGGTAGGAAGAGGGCGCTATCTGTCAACCAAGCTTGGGCTTCAGCATATTTTTCATAGCGAGCTTGAGTATCTGTGATTTCTGCGTCTGCCTGATCCAAGAGTTTCTTGTAGTCAGCAAGACCAATCTTGTCCTTAACTTCCTTGTCTTTTCCTTCAGACAAGCCCATGTTTTTCAACTGAGAACCTGTCTCTGGATCAAGGATATCTAGGTAAGTCTTAGGATCTGAGTAGTCTCCACCCCATCCTGAAATGTCAATATCGTAGTCTTTTTGTTCTGCTGTATCTGCAAAGTAGGTTGCTTGGTCTTTTTCATCCGGAGAAAGTTGGATAACGTCAATGACCACATTCTCCTTACCAAGTGTTTCTTCTACTGTTTGTTTGAAAGAACCGGCCTGTTGTACATCTAACTTAGCAGTCTGGTCAACTGGCATATCCAAATGAATTGGGAAAGTTACTCCCTGAGCTTGCAGACTTTCTTTGGCCTTCGCAAACTTCTCTTTGGCCTTTTCAGGATTCAAGAAGGCTTGTTTACCATCGTTTAGGTTGATATTTGCCCAATCTTTACCGTAGTTGACAATTTTTTCATTGACAATGTCACCAAAGTTCTTATCACCAACTTGGACAAAATTACTTGGTGTAATCGTGTTACGCAAGATACGGTCTGCTCCATCTTCACCATTTGTCTGTGCTGCATAAGCATGACGATCAAAGGCAAAGTTGATAGCCTGACGGAAATCTTTATTCTGCATAGCTGCACGTGAATCTGTCTTTTCCTTATCAGACTGTTTCATAGTTTGCTTGTAGCTTTGACGATTCACGTTGAAAAGATAATAGAAAGTAACTGAGTTTTGTGGTGTGTAGGTAATCTTGTCCTCGTTTCCCTTCTTGAGTTCAGCAAAGACTGAACTTGTTGGGAAAATACGGCCGTCTGTATAGTTACCATCCAAGAAACCTCTAGCAATGCTGTCTTGGTCAGAACCATCAAAGAAAGAAAGTTTCACTTTCTCAATTTTGACATTGTCCTTATCCCAGTAGTTAGGGTTTTTATCAAACTCAATCAAAGATTTTGATGTGAAGGACTTAAACAAGTAAGGACCATTTGACAAGATACTTGATGGTGTCACACTTCCAAAGTCATCTCCCTTAGACTTCAAGAAGGCTTCGTTTACCGGACTAAGAATACTTGCTGTTGTTTTAGAGTTCCAATAAGTCTCAGGTTGGTTGAGAGTGTATTGTAGCGTGTAATCATCCACCGCCTTAACACCAACAGTTGCAAAATCAGATGATTTTCCTTCAACATAATCTGCTAGACCCTTGATAGAGTCTTGTACCAAGTACAAGTTTTCAGCCTTTTTATCAGCCGCATACTTGAGACCAGTCACAAAGTCATGAGCTGTTACATCCGCATACTCTTCTCCTTCAGAAGTGTACCATTTAGCTCCCTGACGAATCTTATAAGTGTAGGTCAAACCATCTTTTGACACCGTCCATGACTCAGCCATAGATGGAATGAGATTGCCATATTGGTCATTTTCCAACAAACCATCAATCAAGTTGGTTGTGATACTAGATGTAGAGTCTCGGGTAGAGGTAATATAATCCAAGGTATCTGGGTTATTGACAAAGATATAAGAGTAAGTCTTGTCTGCATTACTTGATTGAGATGATCCACACGCTGCTAAAGCTAGACCTGCTGTCAAAGCCATAGCTCCAAAAAGCATAACTTTTGATTTCTTCATGATTATTCTCCATTTTTACAGTATGTGAAATATTATACACTATCCAAGCGAAAATATAAAGCTTTTTGTACTTTTTTACAAAAATAAAAATCAGTAGACTCGAGTTCCTACTGATTTTTGATATAGTTAGTTTGGATTATGCAGCCAAAACTTTGCGTCCTTTACGACGACGAGCTGCCAATACGCGACGACCGTTTTTAGTTGACATACGGTTACGGAATCCGTGTTTGCGCGCACGACGAAGTTTACTTGGTTGATAAGTACGTTTCACGATGAATACCTCCTCATAGATTTTGTATTCGTTTAGCCGGCTATAAAGTGATCAGTTACTAAACATACTTTACTATTCTATCTGATTCTTTTACTTTTGTCAATAGCTCTAGGCAAATGTTTCCAGCTTTTTCGAATGTAAGCCCTATCTGCGATACTGTTTCAAGAAACGAGTCATCTTTTCTTGGATTTGGGCTAGTTCATCAACACGAGGAAGGTAAACGATACGAAAATGGTCTGGTTCCTGCCAGTTGAAACCTCGACCATGAACCAAAAGAACCTTTTCCTGCTTCAAGAAATTAAGAACAAACTGCTCATCATCATCAATACGGTACATATTGCGGTCGATTTTAGGGAAGATATAGAGTCCAGCCTTAGGTTTAACCGCAGAGAGACCTGGAATCTCTTGAATAGCATTGTAGATGAAATTTCTTTGCTCGTAGATTCGTCCACCGGGAAGGAGCAATTCATCGACTGACTGGTGGCCACCCAAGGAAGTTTGTACAACCTGTTGGGCCAAAACGTTGGAACAAAGGCGCATATTGGACAGCATATTGAGCCCTTCGATATAGCCTTTAACATGTGTCTTAGGTCCAGACAAGACCATCCAACCCACACGGAAACCAGCAATACGGTGAGATTTTGATAGACCATTCATGCTGACACAGAAAACATCTGGTGCCAAACTAGCCACAGGCGTATGCACATGTCCATCCATAACCATGCGGTCATAGATTTCATCCGCAAAGATAATCAAATCGTTTTGGCGGGCAATCTCAATAATCTCCAGCAAAAGTTCCTTCGGATAAAGGGCCCCAGTTGGGTTGTTTGGATTGATAAGGACGATCGCCTTAGTATTGGAAGTAATTTTTGACTTGATATCGTCAATATCTGGGTACCATTCTGCAGCTTCATCACAGATATAGTGAACAGCATTTCCCCCAGCCAGGCTGACAGCGGCTGTCCAGAGAGGATAGTCTGGCATTGGCACCAAGACCTCGTCTCCATTGTCCAAAAGTCCCTGCATGGACATGACAATCAGCTCACTGACACCATTTCCAAGGTAAATATCATCAATATCTACGTTTGGAAATTTCTTCAATTGGCAATACTGCATGATGGCCTTACGGGCTGAGAAAATCCCTTTGGAGTCAGAGTAACCTTCACTATCACGCGCATTCATAATCAAGTCATGAATGACCTCGTCTGGCGCTGTAAAGCCAAATTCTGCTGGATTTCCTGTATTCAGACGTAAAATCTTTTCTCCGTTTGCTCGCATTCGCATGGCTTCTTCCAAAACAGGACCACGGATATCATAAGCAACATGCTCTAACTTACTAGACTTGTTATATTCTTTCATCTTGTTTCCTCAATTCATCGAGATAGTAACATTATACCACTAGAAAGGGATTGCGACAAGTTTACTGAAATGTGTTATTAAAATCCTACAGAAGAAAAACCTCGCTAAAAGCGAGGTCAAGACAGGGGAGATAGCAGGTATTTTGCGAAAGTCACATCACATACCAAAAGATAAACCAAGAAAAAGCAAGCCTAAAAAGGAATCATAAAGAAGATTAAACATGAGAAAAAGCCCCCATGTCATCAAGTAATCCCAACGCCCACTTCTTTTTGCAACTAGAAATAAGAGTAGATGGTAGAGTACATGAAAGACTAAAAAGCCGATAAAACCTGGATAAAGAAGGGGGATCAGTCTCTCTAATTGCCAGATCATGATAACTTCTACCAAGATCGACACTAGGATAATTCCATAATAAAGGAAATTTGATTTTTGAAAAGAGTTTTTCATCATTCTCCCTCCCTTCACTTCTTTCCTGCTATCCTTTCTTTGATTTTATCATATATTTATATAGATTTTAAGCGCTAACATTATTTTAAAAAATACTTTTTTTGCTTTACTTCTATAGTGAAAAGGTTTACAATTATAGTAAGAAAATTTCAGGAGGTTTCATTATGGCACAACGTTACCAAAATATTATGGTCGCAATCGATGGTTCTAAGGAAGCGGACTTGGCTTTTGTCAAGGGAGTTCATTCTGCTCTACGAAACGATGCTAAACTCACCATCGCACATGTCATTGACACACGCGCTCTCCAAAGCGTATCCACCTTTGATGCTGAAGTTTACGAAGAACTCCAAGTCGACGCTGAGAGTCTGATGAAAGAGTACGAAAAACGTGCTAAAGATGCTGGTGTGGCAGATGTTCATATTGTCATTGAAATGGGAAATCCAAAGACCCTACTGGCACGTACTATTCCCGATGCTGAAGAAGTGGATCTCATCCTCGTTGGCGCAACGGGTCTCAACGCCTTTGAACGCCTCTTGGTCGGCTCTTCATCTGAATACATCCTCCGCCATGCTAAGGTCGATTTGCTGGTGGTGAGAGAACAAGAAAAAACCTTATAATCACGAAGAAAAGGAGCCCAGAGCTCCTTTTTGTTTACGATTTATTTCTCTCTTTATGGCGTTCATAAGCCTTGAGTTGGCGCTGCAGTTCCTTTTTAATAGCAGGTTCTGGAGCATATTTTTCTTCCCAATCATCTGGTTTTAAGATTTTATGGGTCACTGGATCAAAATGAGCCTTGCCATCTGGAAAAATTTTCCCCATATTGGCCTGATGGACAATATCAAAAATACGTTCTGGATCCACCCCCATCAAAACAAAACTACCATAGGTAAAGTAAAGCGTGTCAATCAAGGCATCCACCTGACCTATCAAATCTTGCTGAGCAGGCGTCTTCTTGGCTACTTTATCTGCCGCCTTATCAAGAGCTTGATGAAGTTGCGATAGAGCTTGACCAAAGTCCTCTTCAGAGGGACTGGCAGCTCGAACAAACTCCACCAATTCTTCTATTTTAAAGCCAGCCCTGTGGGTTGCACCTTCTAAATCCCAAGCTCGAGGTTCTTCTTGGGTTCGTTCATCCATCATGTGGTGGAAAGTCTTGACCTTATTGAAATGATAGTCACGGCTGACAAAAACTTTTTCTGAAGCCAAAACACCAAAATGTTCCAGGGCCTTGTGGATTCCATCTTGCTGATTGCTGGTGGTAATGTGCTTAGCAACTTCCTTAACACTGCTACTACCATTTCCCATAGCGACCGACATACCGACACCCGCCAGCATTTCTAGGTCGTTATCTGAGTCACCAAAGGCCATGACTTGGTTGAGGTCAAAGCCATATTCTTTCCCAACTCGTCGAATGCCTTCCAATTTAGAGTTTCCTTGATTGATGACATCTGCTGCAAAAGGATTGCTACGTGTCAATTTCAAGTCTTCAAAATCAGCTGCCGCCTTCTCAGATTCTTCTGGTGTCATCAGCATCAAAACTTGGTAGATAGGCTGATTCATCAGATGAAGCAGGTCTTCTTCCTTTTGGGGAACAACCTTGCTGACCATACGATTAAAGGAATGACTCACTGTCCGAGTTAAAACAGAGGGAACGAAGCGACTGATTCGTTGGGAAAAAGAACCCAAACCAAAAGACATGATTTTGGAACCCAACATGGCATCCTTGGTCCCTAGGGCAATCTCCTTGCCCTCTTTTTTAGCATACGCAATGAGATGGCGCAAATGTAGCTTGGAAATTGGGCTCGTGAACAAGACTCTTTCTTTATTAAAGATATACTGGCCATTATAGGTTACCGCAAAATCCAGATCCAAATCGTCCATCAATTCCTTAACAAAAAAAGGTCCTCGCCCTGTCGCTACACCAACTAGCACCCCTTGTTCTTTGACAATTTTAATCGCGTCCTTAGTGGATTTCAAAACACTCTTGCGATCGTTGACCAAGGTTCCATCGATATCAAAAAAAACAGCTTTGACTTCCATCCTATCCCAATCTCCCCTTTTGTGATACAATGATTATACCACATTTCAGAAAGAGTGAGTAAATCATGCCTAAGAAAATTCTTGTTTTACACACGGGTGGGACTATTTCCATGCAGGCCGATGCTTCTGGCGCTGTCGTGACGAGTTCAGATAATCCCATGAACCATGTGTCCAACCCACTTGAAGGAATCCAAGTCCACGCCTTGGACTTTTTTAACCTACCAAGCCCCCATATCAAACCCAAGCATATGCTGGCCCTCTACCAAAAAATTAAAGAGGAAGCAGATAACTACGATGGTGTCGTGATCACACACGGAACCGATACTTTAGAGGAAACAGCCTATTTCCTTGATACCATGGAAGTTCCCCATATGCCTATCATTCTAACAGGTGCCATGCGTAGCTCCAACGAACTCGGAAGTGACGGTGTTTATAATTATCTGAGTGCTTTACGAGTGGCTAGCGATGAAAGAGCTGCGGACAAAGGGGTTTTGGTTGTTATGAACGATGAAATCCATGCTGCCAAGTATGTTACCAAGACGCATACAACCAACGTCGGCACCTTCCAGACCCCAACACATGGACCACTTGGTCTGATTACGAAGCGGGAAATCCTCTACTTCAAAACAGCTGAACCTCGTGTTCGCTTTGACCTTGATCACATACAAGGCTTGGTCCCTATCATCTCAGCTTATGCTGGTATGACAGATGAGCTAATTGATATGCTGGATTTGGAACAATTGGACGGCTTGATTATCCAAGCCTTCGGGGCCGGTAATGTTCCCAAAGAAACGGCTCAAAAATTAGAAAGCCTTCTACAAAAAGGAATCCCAGTCGCCCTGGTTTCACGATGCTTTAACGGTATTGCTGAACCTGTTTATGCCTACCAAGGTGGGGGCGTGCAGTTAAGAAAATCTGGTGTTTTCTTTGTTAAAGAACTAAACGCCCAGAAAGCCCGCTTGAAACTCCTCATCGCTCTCAATGCCGGACTAAGAGGACAGGCTTTGAAAGACTATATGGAAGGGTAAGTCTCTTCTCTAAAAACAAATCAGGAAATCTTCATGATTCCCTGATTTTTTCTATTTACGTTTTCGTGTTGAGCGACGTTCTGTCAAACCATGAGGTAAGAGAACTTCACGCTCTTCCAACTCTTCCTTGTGCATAATCTTAGTCAACATACGCATGCTAATAGCACCAAGGTCATAGAGAGGTTGGGCGATAGTTGTCAAGTTTGGACGGGTAAAGCGTGAGATTTGTGAATCATCACTAGTAATGATTTCAAACTCTTCTGGTACTGACACACCGTGATCAGCCAAACCATTCAAGACACCTGCTGCCAATTCATCACCTGTCACAACTGCTGCAGTTGCATTTGATGAAATCAAGCGTTCTGCCAAGGCATAGCCATCCTCATAAGTGTATTTAGATTCAAATACCAATCCTTCGCTATAAGAAATACCTGCTTTTTTCAAGGCTTCCTTGTAGCCAACCAAACGAACCTTACCATTGATGTCATCCACTAGTGGACCGCTAACGAAAGCAATGCGCTCATTTTCTTTAGCAAGGTAGGTTACTGCATCAATCGTTGCTTGTTTGTAGTCAATATTGACACTTGGAAGCTGATGTTCTACATCCACAGTTCCTGCAAGAACAACTGGTGTCCGAGAGCGAGAAAACTCTGAACGAATTTTTTCAGTCAAGTGGTACCCCATAAAGATGATACCATCCACTTGCTTAGAAAATAGTGTATTGACAACTGAAACTTCCTTGTCATCGTCCTCATCACTATTAGCAAGGACGATATTGTACTTGTACATTTCAGCGATATCATCAATCCCTTTAGCAAGCGTTGAGAAATAGCCATTGGTAATATTTGGGATCACGACACCGACAGTGGTTGTCTTTTTACTTGCAAGACCACGCGCCACGGCATTTGGACGGTAATCCAAACGATCAATCACCTCAAGCACTTTTTTACGGGTGTTCTCTTTTACATTCTTATTGCCATTGACTACACGGCTAACCGTCGCCATTGAAACTCCTGCTTCACGGGCGACATCATAAATCGTTACTGTATCGTCTGTATTCATTCTATTTCCTTTCTATATCATACCTCACGAGACTCCAAAAAAAGAGACGGTATGAAAATTTCGTTTTCATGATTCTACTTATTCCATTTTATCACTATTTGTAAACACTTTCAAGTATTTTTTGAAGATTATTTGAAAAAAATTTCATAGAAAACTATGTTTATGAAGAAAAAATAACCTTTTCTTGATTTTTAATCCTATTTGCTGTATGATAAGGAAAAAGAAAGGGGGCTGAAATATGGCTTTTACCGATACCCACATGCGGTCTGCTAGTTTTGGAATTGTTACCAGCTTGCCTGATGATGTCATTGACTCTTTTTGGTATATTATTGATCACTTCTTAAAAAATGTCTTTGAATTGGAAGAAGAACTCGAGTTTCAATTGCTCAATAACCATGGAAAAATCACCTTCCACTTTTCAAGTCAACATCTCCCTACAGCTATTGATTTTGACTTTAACCACCCTTTCGACCCTCTTTATCCGCCCAGAGTACTGGTTTTAGACATGGATGGTAGAGAAACTATCCTCCTCCCAGAAGAAAATGACCTATTTTAATACTCAATGAAAATCAAAGAACAAACTAGGAAGCTAGCCGCAGGTTGCTCAAAACACTGTTTTGAGGTTGTGGATAGAACTGACGAAGTCAGTAACCATACCTACGGTAAGGCGACGCTGACGTGGTTTGAAGAGATTTTCGAAGAGTATAAAAACTCTAGCCTTCAGTTGCAAGTGACTGAAAACTAGAGTTTTTTCTATTTTTTCAAAGCATTATACAAGTTACGGATCGGTTGCTTTAATGTCGGATGGATAAAATGAGGCGCAATTTCCTGTAAGGACTCAAGAACAAAAAGGCGTTCCGCTATGTAAGGATGAGGCAAAATAAGGTCGTCTGTATAAATGACCTGGTCCTCCACAAAGAGCAAGTCCAAATCAATCAAACGAGGCCCCCAATATACCTCTCTCACCCGTCCCATCTCTGACTCAATGGCTAACAAGGTCTCTAATAGAACTGGGGCGGGCAACCAGGTTTCAACCTCAACCACTTGATTGGTAAAGCTATCTTGCTCCACACCACCCCAAGGCTCCGTCGTCAAGACACTGGACTCTTTGAGAATATGGATACCTCTATTTCGCATTTTCTCAATGGCTTGTTTCAAGTTTACTTGTTTATCTCCCATATTACTTCCTAGGGCGATAAAGGCCCGTTGCTTGCGGCGATGAATGGTTACCGAGCAAGTATCTAGTGGCAAATGCACTGGCGCCCAAGGTTTTTTCAGTTCCAGCTTAATTTCTTGGACAAGAGGATAAGCCTCAAAGGTACGTTCTACCAGTTTGTAGGCTACCGTTTCAATCAAGTCCTCAGTTGTTTCCTGAAACCAAGTCGTCCACTGCTGACACAATTCTCCGTAATGGACAGAGGCCGTCAAATCCAAGTCTGTAGCCGCCTTGGTCATATCATAAGATAAGATGGCTGAAACGATAAATTTTTGCCCCAATTCCTTCTCACTAGGAAAAAGACCATGATAGGCAAAAATTTCCAAATCCTTAATCTGCAGTTGATCCATAATGATTCCTTTCTAGAAAAATCCGCCCAAAGCGGATTTTTTTACAGTCCCATTAAACGATAAGCCTGGTCTCGGAGGTCCTTATCTGTTTCAAATAGACCACGAGCTACTGTCGTTAAGGTTGCTGTGCCTGGTTTTCTGACACCACGCATGCTCATACACATATGTTCCGCCTCAATGACAACAAAGGCTCCTTTAGCACCTAGATAGTCCATCAAGGCATCGGCCACTTCGATATTCAAACGTTCTTGAATTTGCGGCTTTTTAGAATAAACTTCAACCGTACGGGCTAGCTTAGACAAACCTGCTACACGGCCATCTGGAATATAGGCAATATGCGCTCTACCATAAAATGGCAAGAAGTGGTGTTCACACATGGTATGGAAAAAAATATCCTTTTCTACCACCATATTATCGTCAATAATCTCAAAGGATTTTGACAAATGTTCCTCCACTGTTTGACCAAGACCTGAAAAAATCTCTTGGTACATACGAGCGACACGAGCAGGTGTTTCCTGCAAGCCCTCGCGATTAACGTCCTCTCCGACTGCCTCGATAATCATTTTTACAGCTGCTTCAATCTTTTGTGTATCCATTCTCGTTTTTCCTCTCCATCAGATAGGCTCTCACTTGGCTCAAGAAATACAAGGAACCTGTGACAATCCTAACTGTT
The DNA here is from genome assembly GCF_946190155.1 of Streptococcus mitis. GTDB lineage: Bacteria > Bacillota > Bacilli > Lactobacillales > Streptococcaceae > Streptococcus > Streptococcus mitis_CL. Next base: position 42,281 of record NZ_CAMHZL010000004.1, on the reverse strand, counting down.
TGTTTCTCTTCTCTTTTATCTGTCAATTTCTGCTCTAGAAAATCCTGCCAATCTTGGTAGCTGAGATTTCTAGACTTAGCTGCCTCTTTCAGCACGCTTTCATCAGTCGCCCGACTATCGTCAAAATGTGTCAGGGTAAGCTCGGTATTCGGCATGGTCCCCAGCAAATCCAACATATCCTCCAAGGCCTTGGTTTTGATGCAAGTAAAGAGGATTTCCTTACGATAATCCGCAAAGCGTTCTTGCAAGGTTGCTACTAAAGCCTTTATGGCATGAGGATTGTGGGCTCCATCCAAAATCATCAAGGGATCTCTTGACACGATTTCCAAACGCCCTGGCCAACTTGTTTCTTCCAAGGCTTGAGCAAGCAAGTGATTGCTTGCTAGTTCTCTACCATCTTCTTTACAAAAAGTATCAAGTAAAGCTATGGCCATCCCAGCATTCTCTATCTGGTGCAAACCAAGCAGGCCAGTCTGGAAGCAACCTTGTCTGACAACACTTGTATAGTCAAAGACTTCGCCTGTAACCACACTCTTTTGATGGCTGACCTGATAATCTGACCCATAGGCAAGTCTCGGCGCATCTTTCCCTTCCGCAATGCGGTCAATCACAGCCAAGGCTTCTGGAGCGATACGGCCCGTCACCAAGGGAATACCTTGTTTGATAATACCAGCCTTCTGCTCTGCTATAGCTTCCAAGGTATCACCAAGTAGGGCTACATGGTCCAGTCCAATAGTCGTGATACCTGTTAAAATGGGTTGGCAGACATTGGTACTATCCAAGAGTCCGCCCATACCCACTTCCATGATGGCCACATCTACTTGCTCTGAGGCAAAGTAATCATAGGCTATAGCTGTAATTATTTCAAACTCAGTTGTACCCTGCAAATTGGTAGCCGATTCCCCTTCCAACAAAGACTGATAGTCTGCCATGAGGGCTTCTAGTCTAGCCTCTGGGATAGATTCCCCATTGATGCTAATCTGGTCTGTATAATGAATGAGATAGGGCGAGCTAAACACGCCAACTCTCAGCCCTAGCTTTTCTAGCATCTTTTTCAAAAAAGCAATGGTCGAACCCTTGCCATTGGTCCCTCCGATATGGATGACCTTGAGTTTGAGATGGGGATTGCCACGCAAAGCTAATAGTTCCTCCATTCGTTCCAAGCCAAAATGCGGTTGGTCCGTCCGGTAGTTAGCAATCCACTGATTGTTTTGAATTTCTTTCATCTTATTTATATTGTTTTAAATCTAAATCTTCCGCTTCATCAGCCAGACGAATGGCAGAGGCAATTTCAACTGCCATCCTGTGACTAACTACATCATGCACGCGCACCACTTCCACACCCTGTCTCGCAGCGATACTGGTTACATGAGCCGAAGCCGTATCTCGATTGCGGAAACCAAGTTCTGTCTCAGGATTGACTTCAAAACCATTTTCTTCAAGGATATTGATAACAAACCGCTTGCGCGACACTCCAAGAAAGATTGGATAGCCCTTCTGATGTAGTTTATCCAGGTCCCGTAAAAGAAGCAAATTTTCTTTCTTGGTCAGACCAAAGCCGATTCCCGGATCCAACAGGATATTTTCTTGTGCAATCCCAGCTTCCTCTGCTCTCGCTAGTGCTCTTTCAAAGAAAGTCCCCATCAAGTCTTCGATTGGCAATGTTTCAAAGTCAGCTAACTCTTCCTCTGTAAAAGCTTGTCCAAATCCAAAATGAGGGAAGATGAGCGAGCTAGGGTGCTGAGGTCGCGCCATGACTGGATTAAACATAATGACTACTTTTGCTCCAGCCTTTGCAACTACATGGGCCATTTTTTCATCACCCATGAGACCAGTGATATCATTAACTAGATTAGCACCAGCAGCCAAAGCGGCCTCTGCCACCTGGCTCTTCCAAGTATCGATAGAAATAAGGACATCACTTTCCTTGCGAATCGCTTTAATCACTGGAACAACACGCTGGATTTCCTCTTCTATCTCAACATAGCTACTTCTTCCCGGCCGAGTCGATTCTCCGCCGATATCTAGCATACTAGCCCCTTCTGCTATCAATTTACGAGCCTGCTGGAGTGCCTGCTCAAGAGCAAAAAATTGACCACCATCCGAAAAGGAGTCTGGGGTTACATTGATAATTCCGCAAATAGCTGTCTTTGCATGATTGGCTTTACTTGACATATCGGTCACTCCCTCAAGGCTTTTCATCATATTATTTCTCTATTTTACCATAAAAAGAAAAAGATGGACACGATTGCATTCATCTTTTTCCCAGTAGAAACAAGTAAGCAATTGTCAAAAATCTTAAACAGAAATCCCTAATGTCCGACTCAAAATCACCACGAGAGCCAACAAACAGAAAGCAACCCCATTCACAATCATGTGAAGTAAGATAGACATTTCCAAACGTTGGGTCTTGTATGCCGTCCAAGACAGAACAATCGACATACCTCCATAAATCAATAAAGAAGGTAGATTACTTGGTTGGTGCAATAAAGCAAACACAATCGTACCGACTACAAATCCCAAGTTCTCTTTTCCTCGGAAAATCTTTTTAGGAACAATCCCACGGCACAAGATTTCCTCACAAATCGGAGCAAGCAAGGCCAGTAAGAAGAAACTGGAAATCAGAGAACTATTCTGAACCATATCGTTAATCTGAGACTGATTCCCTGTTGTCGTCTCATTTGATAGTTGCAATAAAATGGAACCAAGTATATTTGAACAGATAATGACTAAATAACTTAATCCCAAACGTGCCAAATCCTTAGCTCTAAAAAAAGAAAAATTAAAACTTGCTAACTGCGTTTTACGAGCTCCAATAATAAATAGCGCTAAAACCACAATTGAAATACCAGCAACTATCAGCCCTGACTGTAACAGTGGTACTGCATTTAAAGTTAAAATGGAAGTAACTGCCAAAGGAATCTGATATAAAATTGTCGCTAGCAAAAAGACCAAAATCCAACCTGCACGATTCAACAATTCTTTCCACATACTTTTCTCTTCCATCATTCATCTCCTAGACTTTATATTAAAAAAAGGGGGAACCCCCCCCTGGGTCATCCTATTATAAGGCCATGCTAATGTAGTTAAGGATAAATAAGGCATCCAAAATCCAAATCATGACATGAACATCTTTAGCTTGACCTTTGACAAGCTTAGTCAAAGTGTAAGTCAAGAAACCAACTGCAATCCCTTGAGTGATAGAGTAGCTGAATCCCATAAAGATAGATGTGAAGAAGGCAGGAACCGCTTCAGCCATATCATCCCAATGGATATTTTTCAAACTAGCCAACATCATAATCCCAACGATAATCAAGATTGGAGCTGTAGCGGCTGTTGGTACAATCGCTAGAAGTGGGCTAAAGAAGCTTGAGATAGCAAAACAGATTGCCACGACCAAGGCTGTCAAACCAGTACGTCCACCTGCACCGATACCAGCAGCAGACTCAACATAAGTCGTTACGTTCGAAGTACCAGCGATGGCACCAATTGAAGTACCAATCAAGTCAGAGTAAAGAGCCTTATCCAACTTAGCTGATTGGTGATTTTCACCATTTGTCGCTACGATACCAACTTTTTCACCTGTACCGATCAAGGTACCAATCGTGTCAAAAATATCTGTCAATGAGAAGGCAAGAATAGCCATCAGAGTTTCAGGCAAGCGAGCTGTATCTGAAATCAAAGCTCCCAAACCTTCTGAACCAAGAGCTGCACCAAAGACTGTCTTCAAGTCTTCAAAAGCTGCACCAACATGGTTATTAGCAAAATCGATACTAGACAAATCTACCAAACCAACTGCGATAGCAAGAACAGTTGTTGTCAAGATAGAGAGGATAATTCCCCCTTTAATCCCTTTGATAACAAAGAAGATAGTAATGGCAAGTCCTGCAAGAGCCACCAAAACAGCTGGATTATTAAAGCTGACCAAGCCTGGAACTGCTGAAGAGTTTGCTACAATCGTTGCTTGAGCTTTGTCAGCCCCTTCTCCTACAACAATATAGTTGCCTGGATCAATCGTAAATTTCAAAAGTCCAGCATTCTTAATCCCTACATAGGCAAGGAAGACACCGATACCAGCTGAAATAGCTGAGCGAAGAGCATTTGGAATCGATTCAATGATCATTTTACGAACATTTGTCAAGGTAATAATCAATGAGATAATCCCACAGATGAAGACCATAGCTAGGGCTTCTTGCCAAGAATAACCGAGTCCAAATACGACTGTAAATGTAAAGAAGGCGTTAAGACCCATACCTGGCGCTTGAGCATAAGGTAAGTTAGCATAGAAGGCCATCATCAAGGTACCCGCTACTGCACCAATGATCGTCGCTAGGAAGACACCTTGAGCAGGCATTCCTGTTTGCGAAAGAATTTGTGGGTTTACAAAGAGAATATAGCTCATTGCAAAGAAAGTTGTTAAACCAGCGAGAACCTCTGTACGAACGTCTGTACCGTTCTCTTTTAGTTTAAATAATTTGTCCATTATCAATCTCCTTTTAATTTTTACGAACAATAATAGAATTATATCATTTATCATTCACTTTTTCAATATCTTTGTTTGATTTATTTAAGAATTTGATGAAATTTCTTTTTTTGTTTCGAATCTGCTTTTCTGCCTGCTTTCTGCTATAATAGTAGACATCTTATCTGAAAAGACACTAGAAAGGTCCCTATGACGAAGAAAATTATTGCAGTTGACCTGGATGGAACCCTGCTCAACTCAGACAGTCAGATTTCTGACTTTACCAAAGAAACTATTAAAAAAGTTACTGAAAAAGGGCATCAGGTTATTATTACGACAGGTCGCCCTTACCGTATGTCAAAAGATTTCTACCGTGAATTAGGCTTAGACACTCCTATGATTAACTTCAACGGCTCCCTCACTCATTTACCAGACAAAATTTGGGACTTTGAAAAGTGTTTGACTGTAGACAAAAAATATCTGCTAGACATGGTTCAACGTTCAGAGGACATTCAAGCCGATTTTATCGCTGGAGAATATCGTAAAAAATTCTACATTACAAATCCTAATGAAGAAATTGCCAATCCCAAACTATTTGGTGTGGAAGCTTTCCAGCCTGAAAATCGATTCCAGCCTGAGTTGGTAACCAAGGATCCTAACTGTATTCTGTTACAGACCAGAGCCAGTGACAAATATGCCCTGGCAAAAGAAATGAACGCCTTCTACCAGCATCAACTTTCTATTAATACTTGGGGTGGTCCGCTCAATATCCTTGAGTGTACCCCAAAAGGTGTCAATAAGGCCTTCGCCTTAGACTACTTGCTCAAGGTAATGAACCGCGACAAAAAAGATTTGATTGCCTTTGGAGATGAACACAATGATACTGAGATGCTATCTTTTGCTGGAAAAGGCTATGCAATGAAAAATGCCAATCCAGAATTGCTCCCTTATGCAGATGAGCAACTCCCCCTAACCAATGACCAAGATGGGGTTGCCCAAACCCTACAGGACTTATTCTTATAGTTCATACCGACCAGCTTGCGATCTGGTCTTTGTGCTCTTTTCACAGTCTCATCAACCAGTTAATCGATTGTTCTACTTTTTGCTTCCAAAACCTTGGAAAAGGCTTACTTTTGTGATATAATTCACATATAAATACAAGAGAGCTCGTCATACTCGACTCTGTTGACACAAAATCAATCCAGTCCCGTTGTCCCTGTTCTCGGTCAATATCAAGGAGGATAGCTATGAAAGCTGTTGTTGTAAATCCAGAAAGCACTGGTGTTGCTGTTGAAGAAAAAGTACTCCGTCCACTTGAAACTGGGGAAGCACTTGTAGAAATTGAATACTGTGGTGTTTGCCACACTGACCTCCACGTTGCCCATGGCGACTTCGGTCAGGTACCAGGACGTGTCCTAGGTCACGAAGGTGTTGGTATCGTTAAAGAAATTGCACCAGATGTTAAAAGTCTTAAAGTTGGCGACCGTGTCAGCGTTGCTTGGTTCTTTGAAGGATGCGGCACTTGCGAATACTGTACAACTGGCCGTGAAACCCTTTGCCGTACAGTAAAAAATGCTGGCTACTCAGTAGATGGTGGTATGGCTGAACAATGTATCGTAACTGCAGACTATGCTGTTAAAGTTCCTGACGGACTTGATCCAGCCCAAGCTTCTTCTATCACATGTGCTGGTGTAACAACCTATAAAGCTATTAAAGAGGCCAAAGTTGAACCAGGCCAATGGGTTGTTCTTTACGGTGCTGGTGGACTTGGTAACCTCGCAGTTCAATATGCTAAAAAAGTTTTCAACGCTCATGTTATCGCAGTTGATATCAACAATGACAAACTTGCCCTTGCAAAAGAAGTAGGCGCTGACATTGTGATTAACGGCCTCGAAGTTGATGATGTACCAGGACTCATCAAGGAAAAAACTGATGGAGGAGCTCATTCAGCTGTCGTAACTGCTGTATCTAAAGTTGCCTTCAATCAGGCTGTTGACTCAGTTCGTGCCGGTGGTCGCGTCGTCGCTGTCGGTCTTCCTTCTGAAATGATGGAACTCAGTATCGTCAAAACCGTTCTAGATGGAATCCAAGTTATCGGTTCTCTTGTTGGAACTCGTAAAGACTTGGAAGAAGCCTTCCAATTCGGTGCAGAAGGTTTAGTAGTTCCAGTTGTTCAAAAACGTCCAGTAGAAGATGCCGTAGCCATTTTCGACGAAATGGAAAAAGGTCAAATTCAAGGACGTATGGTACTCGACTTCACCCACTAATCTAATAAAAACCTATTTTAAAAGTTGGAATACGCTTCCAACTTTTTTATATTAAATTTTTAAATAAGGATTCAAAAAAGTTCTCAAAAAACTTAATATATCAACATTTTCAGATGTAATCTTTTTAACTATTTTATGATAAATAGTTGATTTTTAGATGAAAACGGTTTATACTTATTTAGTCTTAAAGTTTTCTTAAACGAAAACTAAAACAAAAAAGGAGGAATGACAATAATGAGTATCGGAATCATTATTGCGAGCCACGGCGAATTTGCTGCGGGTATTCATCAGTCAGGATCTATGATCTTTGGTGAACAAGAAAAGGTTCAAGTTGTAACCTTTATGCCAAATGAAGGTCCTGATGATCTATACGCTAAGTTTAATAACGCTGTTGCTGCATTTGACGCAGAAGATGAGGTTCTAGTTTTGGCTGACCTTTGGAGTGGATCTCCATTCAACCAAGCTAGCCGCGTGATGGGAGAAAATCCTGAGCGTAAGTTTGCCATCATCACAGGACTTAACTTACCGATGTTGATTCAAGCCTATACAGAGCGCCTGATGGACGCTGCTGCAGGTGTAGAAAAAGTCGCTGCTAATATTATTAAAGAAGCCAAAGATGGCATCAAAGCTCTTCCAGAAGAGCTAAATCCAGCTGAGGAAGTTGCAAGTGCTGCAGCTGCTCCAGTTGCCCAAACTGCTATCCCAGAAGGAACTGTTATCGGTGATGGAAAACTCAAGATTAACCTTGCCCGTCTAGACACTCGTTTACTTCACGGTCAGGTTGCAACTGCTTGGACTCCAGACTCAAAAGCAGATCGTATCATCGTTGCTTCAGATAACGTTGCTAACGACGACCTTCGTAAAGAATTGATTAAACAAGCTGCTCCTAATGGAGTAAGAGCCAATGTTGTACCAATCCAAAAATTGATTGAGGTTTCAAAAGACCCACGTTTTGGAGAAACACATGCCCTTATCTTGTTTGAAACACCTCAAGATGCCCTTCGTGCAATCGAAGGCGGCGTGCCAATCAAGACTCTTAACGTAGGTTCTATGGCTCACTCAACAGGTAAAACAATGATTAACAACGTTTTGTCTATGGATAAAGACGACGTTGCAACATTTGAAAAAATGCGTGACCTCGGTGTTGAATTTGACGTACGTAAAGTACCAAACGACACCAAAAAAGATTTGTTTGATTTGATCAGCAAAGCCAACGTTCAATAATAGACATCAATAACTATCGAAGAATTCTAAGAAAATTTTTCACTTTATTATCATTAAATAGAAAAGGAATAAAACCATGTCAGATATTTCAATTATTTCTGCTATCTTGGTTGTAGTTGTTGCCTTCCTTGCAGGTCTTGAAGGTATCCTCGACCAATTCCAATTCCATCAACCAATCGTCGCATGTACCCTTATCGGTCTTGTAACAGGTAACCTTGAAGCAGGGGTTATGCTTGGTGGATCACTTCAAATGATCGCCCTTGGTTGGGCAAACATCGGAGCTGCCGTAGCTCCTGACGCTGCTCTTGCATCTGTTGCCGCAGCAATCATCTTGATCAAAGGTGGTAACTTTACTACTGAAGGTATCGCCGTTGCAACAGCAACAGCTATCCCTCTTGCCGTAGCTGGACTTTTCTTGACAATGATTGTTCGTACAATCTCAGTTGGTTTGGTTCACACTGCAGACGCAGCTGCTAAAGAAGGAAATATTGCAGCTGTTGAACGTGCTCACTTTATCGCACTTCTTCTTCAAGGTCTTCGTATTGCTATCCCTGCAGCCTTCCTTATCGCTATCCCAGCTTCTGCCGTTCAAGACGCTCTTAAATTGATGCCAGACTGGTTGAATGGTGGTATGGCTGTCGGTGGTGCTATGGTTGTTGCCGTTGGTTACGCTATGGTTATCAACATGATGGCGACTCGTGAAGTATGGCCATTCTTCGCAATCGGTTTTGCTTTTGCTGCCATTTCTCAATTGACTTTGATTGCCCTTGGTGTAATCGGTGTTGCCCTTGCCTTCATCTATCTTAACCTTTCAAAACAAGGTGGTAATGGTGGCGGAGGAGCTGCGACTTCTAACGACCCAATCGGTGATATCCTAGAAGACTACTAGAAAGGGGAACAATCATGACTGAAAAACTTCAATTATCAAAATCAGATCGTAAAAAAGTTTGGTGGCGTTCACAATTCCTTCAAGGTTCTTGGAACTACGAGCGTATGCAAAACTTGGGTTGGGCTTACTCATTGATCCCAGCTATCAAAAAATTGTACACTACTAAAGAAGACCAAGCGGCTGCTCTTGAGCGCCACCTTGAGTTCTTCAACACTCACCCATACGTAGCTGCTCCAATCATGGGGGTTACTCTTGCACTTGAAGAAGAACGTGCGAACGGTGTTGAAATCGACGACGCTGCTATCCAAGGGGTTAAGATCGGTATGATGGGACCTCTTGCTGGTATCGGTGACCCAGTATTCTGGTTTACAGTTCGTCCTATCCTTGGAGCTCTTGGTGCATCACTTGCTGCATCTGGTAACTTGGTTGGTCCACTTCTCTTCTTCTTCGGATGGAATGCTATCCGTATGGCCTTCCTATGGTACACACAAGAGTTTGGTTACAAGGCTGGATCTGAAATCACTAAAGATATGTCTGGTGGTATCTTGAAAGACATCACTAAAGGTGCTTCTATCCTTGGTATGTTCATCCTTGCCGTCCTTGTACAACGTTGGGTATCTATCAACTTCACAGTTAACCTTCCTGGTAAACAATTGGCTGAAGGTGCCTACATCAACTTCCCAGAAGGTCCTGTATCAGGTGCTGAATTGAAAGGTATCCTTGGTCAAGCACTTGGAGGATTGAGCCTAGATAAGATTCAACCACAAACCCTTCAAGGTCAGTTGAACTCATTGATTCCAGGATTGATGGGACTTCTCCTTACTTTCCTTTGCATGTGGTTGCTTAAGAAAAAAGTATCACCAATCTCAATCATCCTTGCACTCTTTGCAGTAGGTATCGCAGCTCGTTTCTTCGGTATCATGTAATCAAGAAACTCAAAAGGAACCAGGTTCTAAACCTGATTCCTTTTTTCTATGTTTTTATACTCAATGAAAATCAAAGAACAAACTAGGAAGCTAGCCGCAGGTTACTCAAAACACTGTTTTGAGGTTGCAGATAGAACTGACAAAGTCAGTAACATATACCTACGGCAAGGCGAAGCTGACGTGGTTTGAAGAGATTTTCGAAGAGTATTATTCTGCCAAGGCTCCCATCGGATCCCATGGTGCAAGTACAATTGGTTCTGCTTCATAGGCAGCTTGTTCTTCGGCTGTCAGCAATTCTTTGCGAACAACAATCTGGTAAGTGTATTCGTCCATCCAAGCGTCTGAGGCAACAAAGTAACCATCTGTACCGACCTTGTCTCCCCATGAGTTTTCAACCTTCCACTTGGTTGACTTGCCATTTTCGTCCAAGTCCACACCTGTCAAGACCATAGCATGGGTCATTAAGCTTTCGCTGTAATCCAGACGTCCAGCCTTGTCTTGAGTGAATTGAATATCCATGCTTGATTCAAAGTCATAAACATCTGTCGCAAGGATTCCAGCTTTACGATTGCTGAGCTGACCCACATCAGAACCAAACCAAACAGTCTCTCCTGCTTGCATTTGGGCAATCGCCAACTCTTTCAAGCGCTCCATTGGAACGTTGATGTAGCGAACTGCACGGCTACCAACCACATTCCCCAACATCTCAACTGTGTAAGATTGGCCGTAAGGCTTGTCAGCAGTTGGAGCATTGATAACAGAAACATAATCTTCTAGAGGAAGATTGACATATTTCTTATAAAATTCCTGTGGTGTGATACCTTTTTCGCTTTGGTAGTTGTTATCCTTATCGCGATAAGCAAAGTCAAATTTACGTGGTGGAAGACCCAATGACATAGCAAGGAAGTTAAAGATTTCTTGCAAGAGGTCTTCTTTCTTAGATTGAACAGTCGCTTGGTCAACGCCAGAAGCTAGTAAGTCACGCAAGATTTGAGCATCTTGGCGAAGCAATTTGTTAAGGATTGCATTTAGCTCACGGCTACTACTAGATGAAACAGACTCAGGGTAAACTGACTTAGGCATGACACCGTATTTCTCAAAGAGAGAAACGACCATATCCCATTGACCGCCATCTTGTTGGGGAGTTTGAAGTAGGAAGCTAACCTTACGGCTCGTCAAATCTTGGTCTGCAGTCGCAATCACTTGCTCCAAGAACCAGTTTGATTTCTCATACTTGTCCCAGAAGAAGGTGTGGGCCTGTGACAACTCAAAATTTTCCAATTTGTATTGTGAGATGAGTTTGTGGCGGAAGGTGTTAAGAGCTGCAAACATCCAGCAACGACCAGACGCTTTCTGGTTGGTTACCTTGTCCTTGGTCAAATCCAATGAGAAAACAGGCGTATTGTCTACATGGCTCTGACGACGTTCTAGGGCTGCAAAAATTCCGTTGTGGCTGGCAGCATTTTCAATCGCTTGGTATTTTACATTTGCTTCATAATTGGCAAATAGTTTATCAGTAAATGATTCTTGAATCGCGTTCATAGAGTCCTCCTTTTATTCTAAAGTCTATTATAACTCTTTTCACAAAGGAAGCAACTGAAAAACATAAAAGGCAAGGACATTCTCCCTCACCTTTTTCGAATATAAACCAAACTAAGCAATACTTGCAAGGAGAACCTCTAATTCTTTCTTGGTCAAGCGACGCCATTCTCCTCGTTGCAAGTTCTCATCCAAGACTAGAGTTCCCATAGTCAAACGTTGCAAGTCTACTACTTCCTTGCCGCAATAGGCAACCATTCGTTTGACCTGATGAAACTTCCCTTCTGCAATGGTCACACGGATTTGGCTTTGATTCTTTTCTGTATCTATGGACACAAGCTCCAGTCTAGCGGGTTGACAGGTAAAGTCTTTGAGAGGAATTCCCTTGGCAAATATCTCCACATCTTCTTGGGTCATAATTCCCTTGACTTGTGCCTGATAAGTCTTGTCCACATGACGCTTGGGCGAAAGAAGAGCATGGGCAAGCTGGCCATCATTGGTCAAGAGTAGAAGACCATGTGTATCAATATCCAAGCGTCCTACTGGGAAAACTTCCTTGCTCCGAGCAATATCATCCAACAAGTCCAGAACGGTTCTGTGCTTGGGATCCTCAGTCGCTGAGATAACTCCTTGGGGCTTATTCATCATGTAGTAGACAAACTCTTCATACTCCAACACTTGCCCATCAAAGCGAATCTCATCTCTTTCTTCATCAATCTGCAGTTTCGCTGATTTCTCTTTTTTACCATTTACCGTCACGCGCCCAGCCTTGAGCATGTTTTTGACCTCAGTCCGACTCCCCACAGCGCAGGCCACTAAAAATTTATCTAATCTCATAGAACTATTATATCATACTCAAAAGGAGGCTGGTACAATGACCAACCTCCTTTTCGTTTCATACTCTTCAAACCGCGTCAACGTCGCCTTGCCGTATATATGTTACTGACTTCGTCAGTTCTATCTGCAACCGCAAAACAGTGTTTTGAGCTGACTTCGTCAGTTCTATCTACAACCGCAAAGCAGTGATTTGAGCAGCCTGCGGCTAGTTTCCTAGTTTGCTCTTTGATTTTCATTGAATATCAGATTTAAGAAATTAACTTCCTCGTCTCCAGAAAATCGCTAAGACAATCATGGAACCTAGTACTGCCGGAATAATGGCAGTTCCTGCTATTATCGGTCCCCAAGTCCCAAAAAGCAAGTGGCCTATAAAGGCACCAATCCAGCCTAGAAACATTTTTCCAAAACATCCCATTCGCTCTCCACGATTGGTCAGAGCACCTGCTAAAAATCCCACTAGGAGACCAACGAACATACTTCCTAACATATTATCTCCTTAATTTGCCCAATCTCCGTTACGGAAGAGTGGCACACGTGTCCCATCCTCACGGATACCATCGATATCCATTTGACTAGATCCAATCATAAAGTCCACGTGCACATCTGAACGGTTAAGCCCTGCAGCTTCAAGCTCTTCTTCGCTCATCTCCGCTCCACCAACAACGCTAGTTGCATAGGCCGCACCGATAGCCAAGTGGTTTGAAGCATTCTCATCGAAGAGGGTGTTGAAGAAGGTAATGCCTGACTGAGAAATTGGGCTTGGATCTGGTACCAAGGCACATTCACCCAAGGCACGCGCGCCCGCGTTTTCAAATACAAGGTCTTTCATCACTTGATCACCCTTCTCAGCAGTGATATCTACGATTTGTCCATCCTTAAAGGTCACCTTAATGCCTTCGATGATATTTCCGTTATAGCTAAGTGGTTTTGTAGAGGTTACATAACCATCTGCGCTACGGAAGTCAGGCGCTGTGAAGACTTCCTCTGTCGGCATATTTGGCAAGAATCCTTCGCCCTGTGCATTGATAGCACCAGCTGATTCCCAAACGTGGTTCTTCGGCAAGCCAAGGGTCAAATCGGTCCCTGGCGCTGTGTAGTGAAGGGCTGAAAATTGCTCTTTATTAAGCATATCGGCCTTGCTCTTCAAGATAGCTGCATGCTCTTCCCAAGCCTTAACAGGATCTTCTTCGTAGACACGACAAGTTTTGAAAATTTGGTCCCAAAGGAGATCGACTGCTTCTTCGTCGCTCGCAGCATTTGGAAAGACTTTCTTAGCCCACTCAAGTCCAGCAGCGGCTGCTACCGTCCAGCTAACCTTGTTGGATTGAGTTGCGATACGCATTGGCTTCATGGCAAGTCCCATAGCTTTAGCAGAAGCTGATAGCTTGTCAGCATCCACACCGTTCAAGGCACCTGGATCAGATGAACGAACTCCAAGACGGCTAGCCTTGTTCTCCAAGAGATAGTTCATCTCAGCAATCTTGTATTCTGGCACATTGTCCAGACGCTCCATCGGAGCATGGAGAAATTTCTCACGGTTGATGACATCATCTGTCCACTGAACGATCACCTCATGTGCACCCAAAGCATAAGCTTCTTTGACGATTAAGTGAGCCAACTCACGTTGCTCCACATCGATAGAGAGAGCCAAAGTGTGACCAGGTTGCACGTTGATACCATTTGCAACCAACAATTTCGCATATTTTTCTAGATTTTCTTTAAAATTTGGTAAAACCATATAATTTTCTCTTTTCTATTTTTATTTTTCTTTCAAAGCAGAGAATAATCCTGCTAAAGCAATGGCACCTGACAAGAGTGCTGTTGATAGAAGAATTGTCTGATCAGCAAGTTCTAATTGATATTCAAATACCTTCTCAGCCGGCTTATCTTCCGCAAAAATTCTTAGTTTCATCTTTTTTCCTCAAAGACCTTAAAACAACTCATCAAACAAACTCAACTGGTTATCCTCTGGCATATTTCCAAGAATCCCCATTTCATCCATCTTTTCAACCAAGGTTGATGAGAGTCCACCACGTTTGCGGAGTTCTGTTTTAGAGAGGAATTCTCCCTCTTCACGCGCTCGCACCAACTGCTTAGCAACGTTCTCTCCCAGACCATCCATAGCGACAAATGGTGGAATCAGTGTATCTCCGTCAATGATGAATTCAGTCGCATCACTACGGTAGAGGTCTAACTTCCCAAACTTGAAGCCACGCTCCCACATCTCATTGACAATCTCAAGAGTTGTATAGAGATCGATCTCCACATTAGAGGCTTCATTGTTCTTCCGTTTTTCAGCGATTTCTTCCATTCTGCGTTTGATGGCATCCAAGCCCGCCCCCATAGTCTTGATATCAAAAGCTTTAGCACGAATGGAGAAGTAAGCACAGTAGTAATAAATGGGATGATGAACCTTGAAGTAAGCTACACGCAAGGCCATCATAACGTAGGCTGCCGCATGGGCTTTAGGGAACATGTACTTAATTTTCCCACAGGATTCGATATACCACTCTGGCACCTTATTAGCCTTCATGGCTTCAATATAACCATTGCGTTCCTCTTCTGAAATCTTGAGCCACAAGCCCTTACGTACCCGTTCCATGATGGTAAAGGCCATCTTAGGTTCGAGACCAGCATGCATGAGGTAAACCATGATGTCGTCTCGACAACCGATAACGGTTGATAGGTCAGCAATCCCTTGCTTGATCAAATCCTGGGCATTTCCCAACCAAACGTCGGTACCGTGGGACAACCCTGACAACTGAAGCAACTCCGCAAAAGTCGTCGGATGCGTCTCATCTACCATCCCACGTACAAAGTTAGTTCCAAATTCTGGAATCCCCAACATTCCCGTCGGCGTACCAATTTGCTCAGATGTTACCCCTAGCACATCCGTCCCAGAAAAGAGAGCCATAACTCCTTCATCATCCATAGGAATTTCATTGGGATCAATACCAGACAAATCCTGAAGTTTCCGAATCATGGTCGGATCATCATGTCCCAGCACATCGAGTTTGAGGACGTTCTCGTCGATATCATGGAAGTTAAAGTGAGTCGTTTGCCATTCAGCCGTCACATCATCCGCTGGATACTGGACAGGCGTAAAGTCGTAAACATCCATGTAGTTCGGAATAACAACGATTCCCCCTGGGTGTTGACCTGTTGTCCGCTTGACACCAGCTGCACCTTGAGCGAGGCGTTCTACCTCTGCATCACGATAAAACTTGCCATAATCTCGCTCGTAACCCTTGACAAATCCATAGGCAGTCTTAGCAGCCACCGTACCAACCGTTCCTGCACGAAAGGCATATTCTTCACCAAAGATATCACGCACATCCAAGTGGGCGCTAGGCTGGTCTTCTCCCGAGAAGTTCAAGTCAATATCGGGAACCTTGTCCCCATCAAAACCAAGGAAGGTCTCGAAAGGAATATCTTGCCCGTTTTTGCTGAGTTTATGACCACATTTAGGACAGTCCTTATTGGGCATATCAAATCCTGAACCATAAGAACCATCTGTGATAAACTCACTGTACTGACACTGATCACAGACATAGTGAGGAGAGAGAGGATTGACCTCAGTAATCCCAATCATGGTCGCAACGAAACTAGATCCGACAGACCCACGAGAACCCACCAAGTAGCCCCGTTCATTGGAACGTTGCACCAGCATCTGGGAAGCTAGATAAATCACAGCAAATCCATTCCCCAGAATAGACGTTAATTCTTTTTCAATCCGCAAATCAACAATATCTGGTAGAGGATTTCCATAAATCTCAAAAGCTTTCTTATAAGTCAACTCAGCAACTGTTTCTTCAGCCTTGTCGATGAAAGGCGTGTACAAGTCACCCTTAACAACCTCAATGGGTTCAAAGGTTTCTGCCAAGGCATTGGTGTTTTCAATGACCAATTTCCGAGCTAATTCCTCTCCCAAGAAGGCAAATTCATCCAACATCTCATTAGTCGTTCGAAAATGAGCCTTTGGAAGTGGTGCCGGTTGGGCATGTTCGCCATGACCAATAGTCCGGTTAATCATCGCCCCCTGTCCCAAACTACGGACAATAATTTCACGGTAAATTTCTTCTTCTGGTTCGATATAGTGGACATTCCCCGTAGCCAGAACAGGCTTACCAAGACGGTCTCCCACCTCTATCAAACTCTTGATAATGGTCTGGAGTTCTTCCATATCCTTGACCTGCTCCTTGGCAATCAAGGGAGCATAGATAGCTGGTGGCATGATTTCAATAAAGTCATAATACTTGGCCACCTCAACCGCCGCATCCACACCTTGGGAAACGACTGCATCAAAAACTTCACCTTCAGAGCAAGCTGAACCTAAAATCAAACCTTCCCGATGGGCATCTAGAACTGTTCTCGGAATTCGTGGCACCCCTTCAAAATACTTGGTATTAGACAATGAAACCAGCTTAAAGATATTTTTTAGACCTACCTGATTCTTGACATAAATAGTTGCATGCTTAATCCGAGCTTTTTTGTAAGAATCTAGACTAATCAAATCAATGTTGAGTCTAGCTAGATCGGTCACTCCATGTTTTTCTGCTACTTCTTTGATAAAGATGAAAAGTAGTCGACCTGTAGCTTCCGCATCGTAGTTGGCCATGTGGTGATGTTCTAAGGCCACACCAAAACGCTTGGTCAAAGGCCCCAAACCATGACGTTTATACTCAGGATAGAGATTTCTAGCAAACTCAAGTGTATCAATAACTGGCTGACTAATCTTTGGCAGACCATGACGCTCATAATTGGCATTCATAAAGCCAACGTCAAAGGTAGCATTATGGGCAACTAAGACTGTATCCTTGCAGAATTCTTGGAATTCTTGCAAAACTTGTTCTAGTGGCTTGGCATTTTTGACATGATCATCTGTAATTCCAGTCAACTCCGTGGTAAAGGCCGACAAGGGATGCCCGGGATTGATAAATTCATCAAATTCAGCAATGACATTCCCCTTGTACATCTTAGAAGCCGCAACCTGAATCAAGTCATTATAGATAGCTGATAGCCCCGTCGTTTCCACGTCAAAGACCACGTAGGTCGCTTCCGACAAGTCCATCTCCACCTCGTTATAGACGATAGGGACACGGTCCTCCACGATATTGGCTTCCATTCCATAAATCAGCTGGATTCCCGCTTTCTTAGCCGCCTTATAGCCGTGTGGGAAGGACTGAACGTTTCCATGGTCCGTGATGGCAACCGCCTTGTGTCCCCACTTAGCAGCTGTTGCAACGATTTCTTCGACCTCTGGCAGAGCATCCATGGTCGACATGTTAGTATGAGCGTGAAACTCAACCCGACGCTCACCTTCTGGCATCAAATCCTTGCGCTCATAGTGAACAACTTCCTGCACATCCTGCACGTTCATAGTCAAATCACGTGTGAAGTTATTCATCTCCACATTTCCACGCACTCGGAGCCAAGAATTCTTCTTGATGAGGTCAAATTTCTGAGCCTCTTCCTCATTTTTAACCCACTTTTGCATAGAAAAACTTGAAGTGTAGTCCGTCATTTTAAAGTTGATTAAAACACGCCCTGTTCTGGTCACTTTTTGCTCCACATCAAAAACAACCCCTTCAAAGACCAGACGATTTTCCTCAGTCGTCACTTCGATCATAGGAGTAATCTCCGCCTTATCCAGCTTGGGTTTAGCTGCAGCTTTTTTGGCTTGAAAATCAAAGGCTGGTTTCTCTTCCGCTGGAGGAGGTGCCATCTGTTCCAGTTGCTCCATAGCACGGAGCGCTTCCTCATTGGCAGCTTGAACAATCTGCTCATTTTCAGCATGAAAGGCCTCTTCCTGCTCTTGGGTCAGGATATCATTCTTCTCTACTTGACAATTAAAAGTTGGAAAACCAAACTTCTCAAGTTGTTTCGCTAAATTAGGAAGATGATTCTTCTTAAAATGTTCCTTATCAATCGCCTCAGTTCCTTCAATAAATAGCTGATTGCCCTCCGCACGAACTCGCAAATTTTGATAAAGAGACTTAAAACCTTGACTAGCACATGGCCCCTCAGAGAAAGCCTCCCTATAGTAGGACTGCAAGAGTTGATTTGAAAATTCTTGAGACAGAGCCTTGATTTCAAAAATTGCTTTATTACCTGTCTTAGAAAATTCTTCGCTCAAACCTTTCTTCAATTCTAAAAAGATTTCAATCGGTAAAATATTAGAAAATACGAAATGAAACTCCCATACCTTACTAATTTTATGAAGCACAACTCGATCAATATCAGCCTGTGCTAAAGCAGGAGCCTGTCTCATTTCAGTAGGCATCCCCAGTTGATTCATCAAAATTTCAAAACTATTTGACATTCATTTTCCTCACATTATTCTCCTACTATTTTACCATACTTAGAGGTGTTTTCTAAAGACAAAAGGAAGCCACTTCAAGACAACAAAGAATTTCCTTATTTGTATTCTTACTACTCATTTAAGGAAATTAAAAAATCCTCATAACAGTACTCCCCCAAAAAAGTTAGATGAATAGTTTATCTAGTGAATTTAGCTCTATTTTACACATAAAGAAAATACCCCAAAAGTTAGTCGGAAAAAATCTAACTTTTGGGGTGCAATTGATTCTTTATAAAACCTGAAAAGAAATCAGTCTTTAACTTCTGCTTTCTATCTTATGCTTGATAACGTTTCACGCCATCTAGGTAGGTTGCTACCAATTCTAAATCTTTATCTAGTACGATAAAGTCCGCGTCATAGCCTTCACGGATTTGTCCACAAACATCATCAATGTGAACAGATTTTGCTGGGTTGAAGCTGGCCATCATAACTGCTTCGTGTGGAGAGGCAATGTTCCAGTCGACAACATTTTTCAAACCATCTTTGAGTTTGAGAATAGAACCTGCCAAGTTACCTGTCGATTTGAGGCGAGCAGTTCCATTGGCAACTACTACTGGGAATTCTCCCAACATGTAGTCACCGTCTTCCAATCCACCCGCTGTCATACAGTCTGTGATAAGGGCAATATTTTCAGTTCCTTTTTGTTTGATAAGAATTTCGCAGGCTTTTGGATCTACGTGATGGCCGTCACAGATCAACTCTGCATAGGTATGTGGCAATTGGTACATGGCTCCAACCATACCCAGTTCGCGGTGAGTCAAGCCACGCATGCCATTGTAGGCGTGTACCCAAACACTCGCTCCAGCATCGACTGCTTTTTTAGCTTCATCAAAAGTCGCGTTTGAGTGCCCAAGAGCAACCGTCACACCTTCTCCAGTGATAGTCCGTACAAAGTCTTCTACACCTTCACGCTCTGGCGCAAGGGCAATTTTATTTAGCAAGCCATTTGCTGCTTTTTGCCAAGTACGGAACTCATCCATACGAGGATCTTTCATGTAAGCAGGGTTTTGAGCCCCCTTGTATTTCTCTGTGAAATAAGGCCCTTCGAAATAGATTCCACGAATCTTGGCTCCACTTGCTTCCTGGTAACGAGCACCAATATTTTCTGTTACCGCAAGCAATTGCTCATAAGATGATGTCAAAGTGGTTGGCAAGAAGCTCGTTACCCCCATGCTGAGGAGTCCTTCACTCATGGTATGAAGGGTTCCTTCGATATTATTATCCATAACATCCACACCGCCAAATCCATGAATGTGGGTATCTACAAGTCCTGGAGCAATGCTATAACCTGTATAGTCAATAATCTCCGCTCCCTCAGGAATCTGCTCGACATGTTTTCCAAACTTGCCATCCACAAGTTCCAAGTAACCACCACGACGAACTCCGTGTGGGTAGAAAAATTGATCCGCTTTAATATAGTTAGGCATAATGTTAACCTCCTTAAAAGATTGATTCCACAATTTATTATGTCAATTACATTATAAACCTTTCTTTTTTATTTGTAAATGGTATAGACCTATTTTCTAGAGATATTTTAAAAGAGCTGGATTTCTCCAACTCTTCTCTTTTAAATACAAGTTATTTTGATTTGACTGGCTTGTCTTGAGCTGTTTGCAAGGCTGTAGCAATCGTATCTGCATACAATTTTGCTCCTGCTTCAATTTTACTGTTGTCACTTCCAAAATGGACTTGGTCTGTTCCAGTCCAAATTTCTGGATGCTCTTTCGCAACTTGATTCCAATCTGCTATCGTGACGTAAGGAGTCTTCTCTGCCAATTCTCTCATATAGGCAGCCGCCTTCTCAACGATTGCATAGGTCTCTTTTGTCTTATCTCCTTCATAAGGAGTCACCAAAACCATATGGTGCCCCTTAGGAAGATTTTTCACGATACTATCCCAATCTTCCTTGTAATTTTCAGGATTATTTACCCCAGTTGCAATAACCACCATCTTTGGTAGAAATTTATTCTGGCTATTGTTGAGCATGATTTCATTGGCAGTCTTAGTTGTTCTGCTAACTTGTGCATTAATCTGTGCTCCAGGAAGGGCTGTCTGCAAAGCTGTATTAGCTCTTAGCGCTACCGAATCACCAATTAACATAGTGCCATCAGCAATTCCTAAACTATCAGCTTCTGCTCGTTCTGTCATCACCTTTGTCTGGCTAATATTTGTTGCAGCTTGCTTCAAGCCATTTACAGTTAAGTCTGTCTCAAAAGCTCCCACTTGTGGTGCCAACAGAGTTACTAAGAAGACAATGAAGGCCAAAATTCCAGTACTTGCTGCAAGGATTATATGAATATGAGGCAGGGGACGAAGAGTTTGTAGAATAGGTGTGTCCTTTCCTGCAATCCAAGGTTCCAACACATAAAATGAAAGACTGGCGAATCCATAAGAAAAAATCAAAGTTAATAACACAGCAAGAAGATTTGATGTCAACTGTGAGAAAATAATGTAGAAAGGCCAATGGAAAAGATAAACCGCATAGCTAGTATCCGCTAAAAAGCTGATCATCTTTGGCTCCTGCACGTTAGGAGTCTTTTCATGTAAGACACGCGCCGCCAAAATCATAGCAAGGGCTGCAAGGCTGGCAAGCAAGAAGCCCATAAGATAGGCAAAGAGATAGGTAAATTTGACAAAGAAGGTCAAAATGAGTAAGAAGGCAAAACCTCCTGCAAAAATCAACAGGGTCTTTCGTAAATCCCAGATTTTATCCAATTGCTTAATTAGGGAAGTCGTCTGACGAACACCTACAATCGTTGCTAGGATACTTCCCAAAAAGAATGGATAGACATGAGTTAAACTAGAGAAGTAAACAGAAGAATAAGAGGTTACTAGAAAACTACCGATAAACATGGAGAAGAAGCTGATCAAGAAGGCAGCAGTAGATAAGAGAAAGACCATTCCTCTCAACTGACCATTTGATTTAGCCTGTTTAGATAAGAACCAAACTGCTAATCCCCAGAGGATATAGTAGTGAACCTCAACAGCCAAGCTCCAATTATGAACAAACAAATGTGGAATGAACTGAGATTCATAACTCCCACCTGTTAGGAGTTCATAGAAGTTGGTCATGAAGCCTAAGACACCCGCAATCTGACCACCAATTCCAGCCACATAGTCTTGGCGAACCAAGAAAGTAAAAGGCATGGTCACCAAGACCATCAAAACCACAGGTGGCACGATACGATAAAAGCGTCTCCTAAAAAATCCAACCAAATCAATCTCATGATTTTTAGAAAATTCTTCGATAAGTAGAGCTGTAATCAGGAAACCTGAAAATGTGAAAAAGACATCCACCCCGAAAAATCCTCCAGGAAAGATAGTCTGAAAGAAATGATACAAGAGTACCAGTAGTAAACCTGTAATCCTAATCAAGGAAAACCATTTAATGCGCATACGAGTTTATTCTCCCTTTCATTATACACTTTATTCTATCAAAAAAAGAAGAAAAATCCCAAGAGAAAACTTAGGATTTTTAGCTTATATCAATTCCATTTTAGAAATTACGGCCTGATTTATTATAGCCATATTTTTCAACAAAATACTCACGAAATTCCAAAAGATTGTCATCCATGATGGCTTGGCGTACTTGCTTCATCAGGTTGAGCAAGAAGTAAAGGTTGTGGTAGCTAGTCAAGCGGATACCGAAGGTTTCATCAGCCTTGAGCAGGTGACGAAGATAAGCGCGTGTATAGTTCTTACATGTGTAACAATCACACTCAGGATCCAGTGGCGTAAAATCCTCAGCAAACTGAGCATTTTTGACAACCAAACGACCTTGACTGGTCATACAAGTTCCGTTACGAGCGATACGAGTCGGCAAGACACAGTCAAACATATCTACACCACGAATCACCCCATCAATCAAGCTATCTGGTGCGCCTACACCCATCAGATAACGAGGTTTATTTTCAGGCAACAGTTGGGTTGTGAAATCCAAGACGGCATTCATTTCCTCATGCGTTTCTCCCACTGCTAAACCACCGATAGAGTAGCCTGGGAAATCCATGCTGACAAGGTCCTGAGCTGATTGGCGACGAAGGTCTTCAAATCCTGCCCCCTGCACAATCCCAAATAATCCTTGGTCATGCGGACGACGATGAGCCTTCAAACCTCGTTCAGCCCAACGGCTGGTACGTTCAATTGATTTCTTAACGTAGTCATAAGGTTGATAAAACTGGGGACATTCGTCAAAGGACATCATGATGTCTGAGCCCAGATTGTTCTGAATAGAGATGGCCTTCTCTGGAGACAAGAACATCTTGGAACCATTGAGATGGTTTTTAAAGGTTACCCCTTCTTCTGTGATATTACGGCTATCTGCTAAGGAATAAACCTGAAAACCACCACTATCTGTCAAGATAGGCTGGTCCCAATTCATGAACTTGTGGAGACCGCCTGCGCGAGCAATGAGTTCATCTCCAGGACGAAGCCATAGATGATAAGTGTTTGATAGGATAATTCCCGACCCCATCTCCTTCAATTCTTCAGGTGACTGAGTTTTGACAGTGGCTTGAGTTCCAACTGGCATAAACATAGGTGTCGGAAAGGTCCCGTGGGGAGTGATGATCTCTCCCAGACGAGCTCCCGTGTGTTTTTCTTTCTTAATCAAACGATATTTGATTGGTGAATCTGACATTTTTTACCTCCGAAGCTGGGAAAGACAGTCCCAGTTCATACTTTGTGCCCAAGGGCATACTGTATGATTTTATCAAAAAAAGCAGGAACTGTCACAAACTATGGTATAATGAGAGAATGAAATACCCAAAAATTGATTTAAAAACCATTCGTCTGCAGGCTAGACAATTTCAAACTGAAAATCCCCGCCTCTTTCTCGTCTATCTCTTACCGAGCATGCTGGTCATCTTGTCTGGCTTCCTCAATCCCTTAGAGCGTATCAACGAGTCTATTTTAGAGCAATCCTTTTTAAGCGTTTTTGGCCATGTATTCCAAGCCTATCTTTTTCCTCTATTAGTCTCCTTTATCGGGACAATACTTCTAACCAGTTCCGTCTACACAACCCTGAAACTCATAAAGAATCCTGATACAGAACTATCCGTCAAAAATAGTCTTACTCTCTTTAATGAAGAGTACTTTTCACAAACCTTTTTGACTCTTCTTCTCAAACGTTTCTACCTCTTCTTATGGAGCATTCCTAGTTTACTTGGGATTTACTTCCTCTTTTACAGTAGCTTTCTAGCAAAGAAATTCGTTGCCATCCATCCTGAATTTCCCAATCTGGATCTCACGTCAGTTGAAACTGAGCACTTCCTCATGACCTTTGGTCTTTACTTCCTAGCAAGTATCCTCTTGATGATTGTCGGAAATAGTCTCTATATCCCACAATACTATGCCTATTCACAGGTAGAATTTCTCCTCTGTGACACCCTAGACTTGGGACAAGCTAAACCAGGGCAAATACTTAAAACCAGCCGTTTCTTAATGAAAGGTTACAAATTTCAGCGCTTTGTCCTAGACTTACAACTCCTTCCTTGGTATTTCCTCAATTGGATTACCTTTGGGATTGCTAGTTTCTCACTCCTACCCTACATTCAAATCAATAAAATAATTTTTTACCGAGCAGTACTGGCTCGAAAACGTCCAAAAGCTTGAAGGTTTTTCCCTCAAGCCTTTTTCTATCAATGAGTTTCTCCGCCTACCAACTTGAGGTCCTCATCTCCATATTCTATCATGGCTCCGATTGCTGCTTCTACCCCTCGCCTAATATCCACTAAACTCATAGCTGGAGTAGTCGGTCGATTCACCACCTGTTCCATCATATAAGGAATGTGCATAAAACCTGCCTTAACATGTGGAAATTTCTTTTCTACCAAATAGAGAGCCTGATACATCAAATGATTGCAGACAAAAGTCCCTGCCGTATTGGAAACGGAGGCCGGCAAGCCCTCTTTTTTTATAGCTTGGACCATCGCTTTAATCGGCAGACTACTAAAGTAGGCCGAAGCACCATCCGCTCGAATGGGAAGGTCAATCGGCTGATTACCTTCGTTATCAGGAATGCGTGCATCATCTTGATTAATGGCTACTCGCTCAGGTGTCAAGCTGGTTCTTCCACCTGCTTGGCCGATACAAAGGACAAAGTCAGGTTGATAGCGGTTCATCTCTTCTTCCAATACTTGAGCCGATTTGCGAAAGACTGTTGGCACTTCTAACCAACGGACCTCAGCACCATGGATTTCAGCTGGTAAACCTTTAATGGCCTCCAAGGCTGGATTGACCTTTTCCCCTCCAAAGGGCTCAAAACCTGTCACTAATACTTTCATTTCTAACTCCTCAAAACAAATCCAATGAGACTTTTTTCTTAAAAACAAGTATAACATATTTCCCTTATTCTGGAGTGAAAAGGACTAGCGAGACTGGGATTGACCTTTTGAGTTTATTTAAAAAGTAAAATGCTAATCAAGGTCAAAATAGCTGGTCCGCCTTGCTTTAAAATAATTTTTTTATCCGCTGTTAGTGAGCCATAAGCCGCAGCACCAATCACAAATAAAACAAAAATAGTCACAATTTCTAAATTCTGTGAGAAATAAATCCCATACAGGAGAAAGACTCCTAGCAGAGCATTATAAATCCCTTGATTTTTAAACAATGAACTTACTGACGGACGAGCCAATTCTTCCTTGTCCATGTTAAAGACACGACTAGTCGCATCTGATTGCGTTGCAATACTTTCCAAATAAAAAATGTAAAAATGCTCCAAAGCAACAATCGTTGCTAAAATGATTGTCATAATTGACATCTATTTCTCCTTAAATTTCTATATTTTCAATACCCAAAACCAATTTATTTAATAAACGGCTGAGTTCTGTTTTTTCAGATTCTGTTAAGATACTTTCCATCTCTTCCTTAACCTTGATATGCTGCAGAGGTGGATTCACCACTAACTGCTCCTTGGCATACTTCGTAGCCTCTACCAACACTTCTCGCTGATTTTCAGGATTACGATGACGCTCCACCAAACCTTCCTTTTCCAGAATTTTGAAATGTCGGGTCAAAGCAGCCTGATCAATCTTCAAACGCTCCTGAACCGCTATTTGATTACAAGAGGAATGCTTCAGCAAAAATAATAAAATTTGATACCGTGTCAAACTAATCCCAAGTCTTTTTTCAAACAATTGCGTACTCGCTTGCTCAGACAAGCGGAGTTGATAAAGTAAATCTTGAATCTCTATCATTTCTTTCTCCTTTCTATTGATTCGTCAATAATTGACTAATCAATTATATTATAAAATAAAATAGATTGCAAGAATGTTGCTTCAATCATTACAAAATGGTAACTTCCATTTTCCATTCATATTGATACTCAATGAAAGTCAAAGAGCTAACTAGGAAGCTATCCGTAGGTTGCTCAAAGCACAGCTTTGAGGTTGCAGATAAAACTGACGTGGTTTGAAGAGATTTTCGAATAGTATGACAAAGAAAAAAACGAACGAGAATCGCTTTCTATCACGAAAGCTAAATCTCATTCGTCAAAATGATATTACCAAGTCTGGTTTATCCATTCATTGAAACGTGAACATGGTCATAGTGGTTTTCTGTTACGCTACCACGGTCTGGCATTGGGTTCCAAGTATTAGCTGGCCCATATTTGCTATCGAATGGAGCATAGAAACGTTGTTTCCAAATAATGTAACTAATTCCACGGCTGGCCATGTTTTGAATAGCGTATTCCGCAATCTTATCCCCTAGTTCTGAGCTTTCTGGCACCATAAAATCGATAGCCAAACCTTTTCCGTGATCTCCACTATCTCCTGGACGGTAACCACTAAAGGATGTGATGCCAAACAAGTTGGCAATCTCTTCTTTAAAGGCAGCTGTTTGTGGTCGAAGACCTGCATTTTCAGATTTCGCTACCGCAAGTCCAGCATAATCTGGAGCTGCTGGAGCTGCGTAAGTTGTTGAAACTGGTTTCGTCTCTTCTGGTTGATAAGTCGAAACTGCTGGTGTAGCTTCTTTTGATGATGCTTCTTTTGCTTCTTCTGAACTTGTTGCAGTTGTTTCGGTTGCTTTTTCTTCTACTGGCGCTGTAGTTGCTTCTACTGCTGATTCAGCTTGAGGACTTGCTTGTGCTTCCTGCTTCTCAGCTTGAGTCGTTGCCTGAGGAGCTGCTTCTGCAACTGCACTACTTGTTTCTGCTGTTTGCTCCTCTGGGACAGAAGTTCCTGTAGATGGTGCCACTTCTTCTGAAGCAGTCCCTGTCTCTGTAACTTCTGAACTTGATGCTACTTCTTTTGTACTTGTAGTCTCTACTTCTTTTGGTGCTTCTGCAATTGGTTGAGAAAGATCTGCAACTTGAATAGTTTGATCATCTACGGTCACTTGATTGGTTGTCAAATCTGCTGTCGCAGTTGTTACTTCTGCACTAGAGTCTGCTTGAGGAGTTTGGATTTCAACTTCCGTTACTTCTTCTGCTTCATTGATAGTCGTTGTCAAAACAGTTTCTGGGAAAATCAAGTCCATATTAGTGATTTTATTCAAATTCGCAAGAACTGTGACATCTACACCCAAGGCTTCTGCAATGGTGCTCAAGGTATCACCATACTGAACTGTATAACTTGTTTTGTTGTCTGTTTTAGTCAAATCATTTTGGATTTGCTCAACACTACGTGCAGTCCAAAGAACTTCTTCTGCTTGAGTTGCCAATACTGGGGCAAATGACAAGGCTACCGTTGAGGCTAATAATATTCTTTTCTTCATTCTTTCAAATTCCTTTCAAATGAGTACCTGTCTATCATAACACAAAAAATGCAGAAAAAAAGCCCTCTCGGGCCTATTTAACAGAACTGTCTATTCCTTGTAACAAACTCGATTACTTGAAATAGTTTGTTAGGTCTCTGTCACAAAACTGACACAATATTTTTATCACTTAACCTTAAAAATAAGAGGAATATCTGCTAACGCTTGAATCCTGTAATTGCCTTCATAAGACGACTCTAAAAAGTTGATGCTTTGAATCCCACTATTCTGGGCAAATTCCACATCCAGAGTCCGATCCCCTATATAATAAGTATTATCAAGATTCAACTGATACTCATCTATCAGATATGCGACTGCTTCCGGACTGGGCTTTCGCGCAAAACCACTTTGATTGGTTAGAATCTCTGTAAAATAGGATTCCAAACCCAAGTCTCTGAGAATGGTAAAAGCGTTGTCCCCCTTATGAGTATAGACAAACTGCTGAATTCCTGCTTGGTCTGCCCAAGCTAGCACCTCATGCGCACCTGGCATCAAAACTACCTGAGCATTCTTCTCAGCCAGACTCTGGGCACGCACTTGATTTAGCACTTCCACATCCAGCTTTCGCTCTTCTGCCACTTGTACAAGCAAATTCTGCACAGAATACTTGAGGATAAACTCTCTCACCTTCTCCTTATCATAAGGAATAGCAAACTGACCAAAAGTTTCCTCAATCCCTGACAAAATCGCTTCATAAGAGTCCAATAAAGTCCCGTCTAAATCCCAAATAAAAGCTGTTTTTTGCATTTCCTATCCTTTCAAGCTCATATAACGCTGGTAACGGTAACGTAGAAATAACCATCGAAAACCATTATCCAAGAGAGTCCCTGCCCAAATACCGGGCAAGCCCCAACCAAGCACAATTCCCATCAGATATCCTGTTCCAATGCGGATACACCACATTCCTATACTTGTCGCATACAAGGGAAGCCGAGCATTGCCTAAACCCTGCCAGACTGCTGTATAGATGACTGTTCCTATCGTCATAGGAGTACCAAGTAGTGAAAAAAGTGTCACTAGAACACTAGCCTCCACCGCTAGAGAATCATTCGTATAGAGATGAGTTAGTGGTATACCCAAAGCATAGATACTGAAGGTCAAGGGTAACATGAGGACCAGAGAAAGCCAAAAAGTTTGCTTGCTCAAACTAGCTACTCTTTTCCAATTATCCTCTCCAACTGCTCGGGCCACTAGCATGACCGTTGCCGTAGCGACGCCAAAGGCAGGCATGTAGTTAAACTGGGTCAAGACTTCTCCGACTGCATTCCCAGCAACTGCCTCCGTTCCAAAAGAAACAACCAAGGCAATGATTACGACATCTCCAGCCCGCATCATGAGCCGTTCTCCAGCTGCTGGCAAAGCTAAGGTCAATAGTTCCTTATCTAAACCAAAAGTCGGTTTCTCAAAAGGCAACTTTAATTGCGACCATAAAATCACAAGACCTATCAAACGAGACAGAATAGTTCCCCAAGCAACACCAGCTATCCCCATATCCAGTACAAAAATAGCTAGACTTGAAAAAAGAATATTCAAGGCATTGGAGAAAAGACTCACATAGAGAGGCAAACGTGGATTATGCGTTGCACGAATCAAAGCACCCAAACTAGTCATTAAACCTAAGAGAACAATCGATCCGCCTACCAAAGATAGGTAGAGTCCACCACTCTCAGCTACATCTCTCTCCGTCCCCAAAAGTCCTATCATCTCTTGCCCAGCGAAGATGGACAAAGTTCCTAAAAGGAAGCTTAATAATAATGTAATCTTCAAGGCCTCAGTCACATGATAGGCTAACTTAGACTGATCCTTCTGCCCCAAACTTTTTGAAATAACACTGGAAATAGCAGCTCCCAGAGCGATGAAAATCGCCTGGTAAATCGTGATAATATTGCCAGCTACTGATACACCCGAAATAGCTATCAAGCCCAAGTGAGCAACCAGATAACTGTCCACCATCCCCATGAGCATCTGCAAAAAGTTTTCGCCCATAGCTGGCAGAGCGATGATGAGAATATCCTTATTTTTCTTAAACAATCCTTCCTCCTGATGAAAAGAAACTCAGTTGGTTTCCCAACCGAGTTTACTCCTTCTGTCTTAAAGTCCTAAATAAGACTCAACCGCTGCTTGCATATCAGCAGCTGCCACTGTTGTCTTGTGACGAACAGGAGCTGTTTCAAGCCCATCAACTGCAGGTGGCACAGCCACTCCTGAAATTTCATGTAATTGAGCCAAGGCTTCAAAGTCAGTCAAGCCAACTTTCCCTGTTACAGCTTCTACTGCAACCACTGGGAACTTGTATGGACTCGCTGTTGAAGCAATCACTGTCTTAGTCACATCGCCAGTAGCCACTTGGTATTTCTTATAAACTGCCGAGGCAACCGCCGTATGTGGATCCTCGATATAAGAATCTGACTCATAAACACGCTTGATTTCTACTGCCGTTTCTTCCTCAGTCGCATATTCAGCTACAAAGAGGTCCAAAATCTCTGCGTCAAAGTCTGTCAACTCATATTGTCCTTGCGTGTTCAAGGCATTCATAAGTTCAGCTGTCTTTTCAGCATTATTTCCCAAAAGATGGAAAATCAAACGCTCTAAGTTTGAAGACACCAGAATATCCATAGATGGGCTAGTTGTTACCTTAAACTCACGTTTCTTATCGTAAATACGTGTATTGAAGAAGTCTGTCAAGACATTGTTGTCATTTGAAGCACAGATCAATTTACCAACTGGTAGGCCAATTTGCTTAGCATAAAAGGCAGCCAAGATATTTCCAAAGTTTCCAGTTGGCACTGTGAAGTTGACCTTATCACCAGCCACAATCTCACCAGTCTTGACCAACTGAGCGTAAGCATAAACATAGTAGACAATCTGTGGCACCAGACGACCAATGTTCATAGAGTTAGCTGATGAAAATTGCAACTTGTTGGCCGCTAATTTTTCACGAAGAACCACATCGTTAAACATGTGCTTCACATTTGTTTGAGCATCGTCAAAGTTACCGTCTATAGCGATAACATGAGTGTTATCACCAGTCTGAGTGGTCATTTGCAACTCTTGTACCTTGCTGACACCATCCTTTGGATAAAAGACGATAATCTCAGTGCCAGGTACATCCGCGAATCCTGCCATAGCAGCTTTCCCAGTATCACCAGATGTCGCTGTCAAGATGACAATCTTGTTCTCCAAACCATGTTTCTTAGCAGCTGTTGTCATAAAGTATGGCAAGATAGACAAGGCCATATCCTTAAAGGCAATCGTTGAACCATGGAAAAGCTCCAAGTTATATTGTCCGTCTAATTTCACTAATGGCGCGATAGCTGGAGTATCAAACTTGCTATCGTAGGCATTGCTGATACAGTAGTCCAACTCCTCGGCTGTAAAGTCATCTAAAAATGCCGACAAAACTAACTTAGCAACTTCCTGATAAGATGCATCTTTCAATTTGTCAAAGTCCAAATCTACCTTTGGATACGTAAGCGGTATAAATAAACCACCATCCGTCGCCAAACCTTGCAAAATTGCTTGGCTAGCAGTTACTGTATTGTTGGCATCACGTGTTGATTGATAAACTAATGTCATTACTCTCTATCCTTTATCTATAGTCTCTTCCATTATATCATGATTTTTCAGAAAATTCTCCCTTTATAAGAGAAATTATATGCCCAATTCTTCTTTCAAAGCCTGTAAGTAGGTCATTTCTTGCTTATTTCTCATCTCCAGTCCTTCCTCAGCTAGAAGGAGTAAGTCTGTGGAAAATTCAATAATCGCAGTTTTTTCCTCAGCTATAAGATTTTTTTTAGAAAATTGCCGTCTTAAAAACTTGTAATCACGACCAAATTCTTTAAAGAAAGGTGCTGTTTCTAAATAAGCTTCTAACTTATCTAAATTAACCAACAATCCCAAGTGAAAAGCTGCTGAAGCGAAGGTTCTATCTAGAGGCTGAGTACACACACTACGAAACTCAACTGTTCCGCGAGTCGTTAAGTCTTGGTACTGGTAACTACGATGAGTTTCAAAGTCTTTCTCTTGAGGGTAAATAGAAACCACATCCCCATTAAGAGAAAATGCTTGGATTTCAGGTGTAGACAAATAGTCCCTTGCCTGAATCGGATAAAAATAATAGGTTTGTTCATCACGTTCCGCAGTAAAAATTGCAGAATAATCTAGATAATCAAAAAAATCATCCTCATCTTTAAAGAGTCTAGCATTGACCCCGACGTTTTCTGGATAGATGCCATGCATCGATTCTTCCCAGAAAATATCCCTTGAAATTTTCGTATCCCAATCCTCACCTGAAAACTCAGAATTGGCAAATAAATAAGCCTTAACTGCTTCAATTTGGGTAAAAGCATTAATCACTCGTAAGTAGTTAGACTTTGAAACATCCAACTGTACCTGACTCCCACAGATAAAAGCCCCATATTCAGGGAAATGATGTAAGTCTGATTCCGTCACATTCCTACTCAAATTCAAATAATCCATTAACATCTGATAACGTGGATAAGCAACTGGACAATTCTTATTTTTATCCCAGTTGGGATGAATGCCGCAGCCAACAATAGCATGATTTGATTCAGCTAACTTTTTCTGAGTTACATCCATATAATTGTTAAAGCGATTTTCGACCTCTTGAATCGTTTCAGCCTTACCAAATGCAAACTCTATCGTGGTATAGGAAACTTCAAATAAAATAGCATCCTGACTTACTGGATCCACTAACTGAATAGGATTCCCAAAATCATCTACCTTTTCTACAGCTAAATTCAAAGCAGAAACTAAATATCGGAATAAGTGCTTGATAACTTCAACATCTGTAGCATCCCCTTCTAAATTTGTAACAGGATATTCCAGCTCAATCCCGACAAACAATTCAGGATTTTCTTTAATATTTTTCAAATACCGATGTTTTAATAAATCGATAGAACGAGACATACTTCCCTACACTTTCATAATCTAAATAAAATTTGAATAACTACTATTATACCAAAAATAATATAAAAAGGAACGAAGATTTACAACGTTCCTTCCTCTATACTATACCGGCGGCCGGGGTCGAACCGGCACGTCCTTGCGGACACTGGATTTTGAGTTGAGTGTTCAAGATTTTATATCTTTATAAATCAGCATAATCAACGTTATAAAAAACCATTTATATTGTTTGAAAAAACAAAATTTTGATTTTTAGTAACTTTTTAGGAACGGAATTTTTTTAATCTTTCTTTTATATCTCTACTCAATTTGTTCAGTTCTTCATCGTTACACAGTTCTTCACCATAGAATTTGCTGAATGTAAATAACCTTATAACTTCTTGGTAGCCTTCTTCAGTATTCTCATCAAGTAATTTTAGATAATCTTGAAAATTTCTAATTGCTTTTTTCTTCACAGCTTCAAAGTCTTCATCTTCAGCAACTGAATAATTGACTGGTCGCCACTCTTTGACGGTTTGAATTGTGTCATTCCAAAATTCCATTTTATCTCACTTTTCAATTATTATTTTACTCTGGGTTGAAAACGAGAATTTTTCCAACGGACTATAGATACCTTTTATCTCCACTATTTTATTCTTATATCCTTCAAATATCTCTTCCACCTGCTGATTAGTATAATCATAATTAGGTTTATAAGCAGTATTTGCTATTGAGTTCATTGTCCCAAATACTTTACTAACTCTTGATTCAGCAATTTCTCTAAAATTATCGTTTTTTTCATTCTCCAATTTTGGAGATAAAAAATGAAATGAGGATGATAAATTACGTTTTTTTTCATAAAATTCTGTTCTTGAATTTGAATATTCTAAAAAAAATTTTTTTATTTCATTTCCTTTATCTAATAATTTTAAAAACAACTCATTAACTTCTTCATCACTATATTCATAATATCTTTTATTTGATAAATTTCCTATTAGTGACAATGTTTTATAAACTTGTGTCATTCTTCTTTCTACTACAATAACAAAATTATTTGCTCTATCTACTGTTGTCATATTGTTCCTCCATCTAACCATTATAGCATCGCAAGTCTTTTTTGTCTATTTTTTTAAAATAAACGGTCTATTTAAAAATATTAGACAAAAAGACCGTATTTTTCTTGACATAGTGGATACGATATGCTAAGATATCATCAACAGGTAAATAATTGCCTCTAACACCGTGTAGAAAGGAGAATTTGTCATGACCCCAGAAGAACAAATGGCATTAGAGTATTTTTATGAAGAGATGGACGCCTATTATTGTGAGGAAGAACAAGGCGAGATTTTTGATTGATACGAGAATTAAATCATATCTATAGTTTCTCAGGATAATTGGTAAACTATATTTGCAAGATACTACATTTATACACAAAAAGGAGAAGATAAATGAATATTGCAAGAGCCTCACCCAGAGTAGAGACTAATTGAAACAATAATACACATATTTGATTTTGAAAGGAAATATTGTTATGAATTCAAAAAAAATAGTTCCAAGAACTAAAACTCATACCTTTGATGATGTTATCGAACAAGGGTATTGTCATAGGCTGTCAAGATATGTTCCTGATGCAGTTGTTGGAGGTGCCTACAAATATGATTCAACAGATGCATTACCATATGCGAAAAAACTTAAAAATACACTATATGGGAAAAATTTATCTGTCAAGTATTTAGCAAGTTTGTTGGATATGTGGGATATAGCATGTCAATTATTTCATACGGTAACAGGGACATGTTTAGCGGATGACATCTTTAATTCTACGAAAATTTATAGTGAATTGTATTTTTACAATACTAATACTTCTGATTTTATTACAGATGAGATTATTGACCTTGTTAAAGAAAAACATCGTTCATATTCTAGAAAAGCAGATGAAGGTACCATTTTATCAGTTGAGCATGAGTTTGATATTAACCCCGATATCTACTATTATATTATAGGCAAATTGGGTTGGAAAAGAGTAAAACACAATTACCTAGTTAAGGCTCTTGCAGGGGCATTATCTTAAGTTTAATCTAGGGGAGTACCTTCCCTTTATATCTTATACTCTTCGAAAATCAAATTCAAACTTCGTCAGCTTCACCTTGCCGTACTTAAGTACAGCCTGCGGCTAGCTTCCTAGTTTGCTCTTTGATTTTCATTGAGTATTAAAAAGAAAGGAATTGCATCATGAAGAATCTCTATAAATATCTTTTTTATTTGTTCTTTATTGGATTTGCTTGCACATTATATTATGTGTTGTTTTTAACAAATGTCTATTCTCCTATCTTTGAAGCTATTTCAATATTGATGGGTATTACGATTATTATCTTTTTGATTATTTGTATAGATATGATGGCTTCCCCTGCTGGAGAGGAGGATGCAAAAAATGAGAATGTTAAATCAAACAATTCGTGTGAAGAGTAAATACCCTTACTTGATTCGTCCCCGAAATATTACAATTCTAAGATTGTTTATCCAAATTTTTGTCTTTTTACTCTTAATATCTTCGTGGATTGCAGTAATCCCATTTATTGCACGTCTAGTCTTTTCCATGTTTTTTATAAGTCTTCTTTTTTTAGTAGAGAGGTTCTTTCATTCTGATGTTATAGAAAAATTGAGAAACAAGCTCAATATCAGAGAAGCTTTGTTTTACATGTTAATTAGTTTAAATTTATATGATGATATAGATAATGAAGTAGTAGATACAGCAGTTTTATATTTTGACGTTTCTGAGGATGACAAGGTTATTATCTGTGTCCCATTATTTGGGAATCGTTATCTGAAAACCTTGAAAAATTTAGAGGAATATTTATGCCCTACTTTAGGCTTGCCGTTGTTGTCTAAGAAAGAAGAAATAGATAAAATAGTATACGTGTTAGGGCAGAAAGAAGAAATAGAACAATATGTTTTTAATAGTAACACATTAACAAGAGAATTTTTTAAAGATATTCCTAGTCCAATAATCAAGCTGTCAAATACACAGAAATTTAGTCTAAAGTCCAACACTAACCTAGGTATATATGGAAGAACGGGGACAGGCAAAACAATAGCTCTGCAATGGTACTTATTTAACGCACTGGCTAAAGGTTGTGGTATTGCTGATAATACTTATTTAGGCATAGTAGATGGTAAGGCAGCTGACTTGTATCGTATTGGTGAACTTCTTCACGAAGAACTGGGAGAACAAGTGGCAGTAGGCTCTTCACCACAAATGCTTGCCCAATTATCGAGAAAATTCATTGAAAATATGGATGCAAGATTTAAAATTATCAAACAGAATAGTTCATTGAATGCTGACATTTATGAGCTAGATGAGCTGGGATTGGTACCTAATTTTTTGTTCGTTGATGAACTCGCTTCTATTCGTGATAGTTGTGGCTCTACGAAACAAGGTAGAGAAACATGGAATGAAATTCTACAAAATTTAGGCTTGATTGCACGCAAAGGACGGCAGGCAGGTTGCCACCTAGTCCTATCTACTCAAGACCCTAATGCCGAAAACATCCCCGTTGAATTGAGGAATCAAATTTCAGCAGTTTTATACCTTGGTGCCCCAGGGGCTGATAGATTGAAGATGGCTTTTAGCATGTGCGAATTAGAAAACGTTCCTACAGTTTCAGATAGAAAAGGGGAAGCATTATTTTATGCTGATGGGCTTAATACAGTAGAGCCAGTGCTAACATTTGTACCATTTGTTGATTTAAAAACTAAACAAGAGTTTTTAAGGGTAGTTAAAAATATACTGCCAAACTACTAATGACGGTATTTTTCTCTGTTGGAATAGGAATTCTTTTCAATAGAGAAAAATAGCCAACCGACTGCATTGCAGGAGGTAAGAAAGAAAGGAATTTATCATGAAATTAAATGATTTTTTGAAACCATCGCTACTAGGCAATCGCTTCTTTGCCGTGAAAGGGTATACAGAAGTATTAGACAGAGAGACTAATAAGCCCGTAGCTTTAAGACTTAACGTGTCAATTCAAGACGAAAACTCAGATTTTTTTATGGAGATGATACAAGTCAAAGTAAATACATTATCCCCTACTGCTTCTGTTCAAGAGATGGCGAATAATAAAACTTGTCCTGTTAGTCTTAAAGATTTAAACGTAGGGCAATTCAATGGAAATTTGTGGTTTGCTTGTTCTGATGTTTTACCTGTAACAAAATAGCTAAGATTAGATAATATATAAAGGAGTTTTACAATGCAAACTTTTAACTACGATGATTTTTAGAATGAAAAGGGGATTGTTTCATTTTCTGAAGCAGAACAAATCTATTCTAGTCTCCTTAATTCCTCCAATCAACTTGATAAAGAATTTCAAGAAGAATGGACAACATTTGTGCTTCTATGCGTAGAGTATGCCTCTGCACGTGGTAAATGGCTCACACTCTCAAGAGAAGAAAAATTTGCCAACGATGAATCTAGAACTGTTATTCACAATAAACTTATTTATCAACTAAAGATTTTAAAAGGTTTAGCAAGTGAACAAGGCAATGATGTTGCTTGGTTTGAAAAATTTAACGATGACAGAAAACGTATTGGGGACTTTGCTTGCTATGTGGCATATATCTATGCCTTAAATGCTCGATAGACAATTAGAGGACATTATGGCTATATATTACTCTATGTCTGATATTCAATGTGTTATAACTTAATTCTGTCCTTATACTAATATCAAAAATAAAGAGGGAAATCTATATTATGAAGACATTATTAATTGGCGACTTACATTTGAAATCTCAACTAATCTTACCCATTGTTGATAAGATTATCCAAACACATAATATTAAGAGAATCATTTTTCTTGGTGATTATGTTGATTTGCATGGTCAAACTAAAAATATCCAACTTTATGCCAAAGACCTCACTTTTTTATACTCTTGGAAAATAGACAAAGAGCAAAACGGAATAGATGTAATTAATCTTATAGGTAATCATGATGCTTATTATTTACTGGGAGAACAAGCCCCTTTCTCAATTCAAAATTTAGAAGTGTTTTTCGCAGTTAAAGAATTGTTGCAGAATTTGAAATTACAAATAGCTTATCAACTAGATGATTATTTAGTCAGTCACGCTGGTTTCAATCTGATATTTGACCCAAAAGAATGGCATTTTAACCTCTATACCAAAGAGCATGAAGAAGAATTAGATATTCTAGCTTATACAATAGGACCAATGCGTGGTGGGAAAGCTCTTGGGGGTTCTCCTTTAT
The DNA here is from genome assembly GCF_946190155.1 of Streptococcus mitis. Lineage (GTDB taxonomy): Bacteria > Bacillota > Bacilli > Lactobacillales > Streptococcaceae > Streptococcus > Streptococcus mitis_CL. Next base: position 4,856 of record NZ_CAMHZL010000004.1, on the reverse strand, counting down.
GGGCACATTTTAGAGAATTAGAACTGCTTCCCAACCAAGACTTTCCTAAACAAATTGTTGGACATACCCCTAAAGAATTTATTGATATTTCTAAAAATGTTATTGGTATAGATACTTTTTCATTGTATATTGACAAAGATAATAAATATCAATTTATTGGTAACGGTGATTTGCTAGTTTATGACCAAGGACATTTTGAGGTCATTTCAACAGACTGGGCAACAGACAAAATATTAAAACAATTACCACAAATTTAATAGCTACTTCTCATCATGTACCTAAGCAAAACTGCCGACAAGCAGTCGGCAAGCTGGAAGTGTGTTTAGCGGAGCGGTGCTTAGGATCACATGATAGAAGTAGGGAGGAGCTTTGCTCCTCCTAGTTTATTTATTATATAGACAATCTTTTGGCGAAAACTATAATAAGGGTGCATTTTTTTATGACTAATTATAATAAAAAAATTATTCGCACCGCTTCCTATATCGAGATTTGGGAATATGAAAAGCCAATATTTTCAAAAGGAAAATCCATTCTAGATACTAATACTGAAAACAAGGAAAAATCACAACGTAGAACATTTGATGAACTTACACCTGAAGAACAAGAACAACGTCTGGAGCGTATGAAAAAAACTCGCTTAGAAGCAAAGTGGAACTTATTACGCTTAGTTGATTGTAATTATAATGACAATACTTCATTTCTAACCCTGACCACTAAAGAAAATATTAGCGACAGAAACCACTTCAAAGACTTACTAAAAACTTTTATAAAACGCTTTAACTACCACATCTTTAATACCAAGAAAAGTAAATTAAAATATTTAACAGTATTAGAAAAGCAAAAACGTGGAGCATGGCATGCTCATATTCTGCTTTTCAGCGTTCCTTATGTACCACACCGTCAACTCTTGGAACTTTGGGGACATGGAGCAGTACGAATAAATAAAGTTGATGTAGACAGCAAAGAAAATCGCGGTCGATATGTCACAAAGTATTTTGAAAAAGGGATTGGACAAGAATTGTTGGAAAACTTCGGAAAGCAAGCCTATTTTTCATCACGCAACTTAAAAAAGCCTGATGAAGATAGATTTTATACTTATGAAGATTTTAATTATGATAGTTCAGTCGTACTATATGAAACGGAATACATTAGTAAAGTCTATAAAGACGGTCAGTATTTCGATAATCATGTAAAGTATAAGAAAATAAAACTAGATGAATAAAGGAGTAAGTTACATGATAGCAACTGTTACTAAGAATGACCTAGTTGCCCTTGGTTTTTCTGAAGGCACATCGAAACGTATTATCCGCCAAGGGAAAGAGCTACTGATAACACGAGGCTTTACAGTCTATCAGAATAAACGAATTGGTACTATACCTGCTACTATTGTAAGCGAATTACTCGGTTTTGATGTTCAAAACAGTACCCTCAAGGAGTAAAATATGGCAATTAGAAAAGGTAAAGACGGTAATTGGATAGTTGATATTAGCAACGGTTTTGACCCAATAACACTAAAGCAACGTAGAATTGTCAGAAAGGGCTATAAGACGAAAAAAGAAGCTATTGAGGCAGAACACTACTTACGAAGTGTAGAGTTAAAAGAACGCTTCTATGGGGCTAAAATAACTATCCCCATACTATATGAACTACTAAAGGAAGAAGATAGTATAAATCATCGAAAAGCAAGCTATATCAATACACAAGATAATAATTACAACAAACACATCAAAGATTATTTTTCTATGGTAGATAATGTCGGAAAACTAACCTATGAAGACATCTACCAATTTAGAGAACATCTTAGGCAAAAAGTAGCTAAAAATTCTGATAAACCGTTAAGCACAAATACTATCAACAAAATCATGATTTTACTCAAAAAAATTTTTGATGTTGGTTTGCGAAAAGGCTATTACTCCTCCAATCCAGCAAAATTGATAAAAAAGTTGCCAATTGAAAAAACAAAAATGCAATTTTGGACAGTCAAAGAATTTCAGAAGTTTTTGACACTATTTGAACCCGAAGAATACAATATCAAACTACTCTTTACTGTTCTATTCTTTACAGGATTAAGACTTGGGGAAGCTCTTGCCCTAACATGGCAAGACATCGACTTTTCAAGTAATACAATTCATATCACGAAATCTGTCTATGTTAATAAAGGAGTAACTCATATCAGCACAACAAAAACTAAAGCAGGAACAAGAAGAATTGTCATCAATAAAAAATTAAGCCAAGAATTACAAGATTGGGAAAAGCAACAAAAACATCTATTAGAGCAATTTACCAACAATAGCCTAACATTACAAGTGTTTCAAAATAGTCCTATCACAATTACAAAAAATGCAGTTGAAAAACAATATAAGAAAATACTTGAACGTGATAGCACACTAAAAAAGATACGCATACACGATTTTAGGCACTCACACGCTTCCCTGCTGATTAACCAAGGGGAAGATTATCTAGTTGTAAAAGAGCGACTAGGACATGCTTCTATAACAACCACGATTGATACCTACTCTCACTTGTACCCAAGTAAGCAAAAGGATTTAGCTGATAAACTAGATGAATTACTATAAAGTAATTGAGTTTTATAAATGGAAAGTTTATAATTAAATCATGGATACATCACAAGCAATAAAAGCACATGAAGTAGCTAAAAAAGCACACTTTGGACAAATTGATAGAGCAGGAATTGACTACATTAAACACCCTGAAACAGTAGCTAGTTTTGTCGCAACTGATGAAGAGAAAGCTGTCGCCTATCTACATGATGTAATTGAAGATACTTCACTAACCCTACTAGACCTAAAAAAGGAAGGTTTTTCAAAAAATATTATAGAAGCCGTCGATATACTCACAAAGAAAAAAGGACAAGATTATCAATCTTATCTCAATCTAGTAAAGAAAAATGAACTCGCTAGAGTTGTAAAGTTAGCGGATTTACGGCATAATTCAGATTTAACAAGACTACCATTAATTACTGAAAAAGACTTAGAGAGAAATAAGAAATACAGTTCTGCTATTAGATTTTTAAGAGCAAAGAAAAAAAGTTAGTAACTAAACTATAAAATTTTATAAAGAGAAAACAAAAGACAAGGCTTATAAACTTTGTCTTTATTACTATACTGGCGGTCGGTCTCGAACTGGCACATCCTTGCAGATACTACAATTTTATTAAAATAAATAACTATAAAAAGTGAAATTTTTTATTGAGAAACTTTTAGACTAGGAGTATAATGTATCTAAAATAACTATTAGGTGGTTGTTATATGAATAATGTTGTTACTACACAAATTTCTATTCAACTTAGTCAAGAGTTAAATTCTTTATTAAATGCTATTGTTGAAGAAAATAATACAACAAAGACTGACTTTATTAGACAAGCTGTTATAGAGAAAATTGAAGATATATATGATATTAAGGTTGCTGATGAAGCTTATAAAAAATGGGTTGAATGTGGCAAAAAGACTTTCTCACATGAAGAAATGATGAGGCGCTATGGCTAAAATATACGCAATATCTGATATACATGGGCACTACAATGAGTTTATTAAATCTATCAATAAAATAGATTTATCTGATAAACAAAGTCGACTTATCTTACTTGGAGACTACATTGACAATGGTTCTCAATCTTTTCAAGTTATTTCCAAAATAATTGAACTTGAGGAACTTTCTCCTAATCAAATTATCACTCTATTAGGAAATCATGAAGAATGGTTTTATGATTGGTTGATTTTAGAAAAGCCTACTTCTTCTGCATTTCCAGAAACAATAAAAAGCTTCTTCTCTCCAGAGGAATTGAACTATATTTTTAAATCGAATGCTAACAACTTTGAAACAGGTGTTAGAAATGAAATTAAAAATAATATCAAATTTAATCCATTTATAAACTGGTTTAAAAAACGATATAGGGATAAACGCTATTATGAAACTGATACCCAAATTTTTGTTCATGCTGGCATTGATGAAGAAGCAGGAAAGTTTTGGAAAGAACTAACGAGTTCAGAGATATTTACAAACAAATTTCCTATTACCACTGGTAGATTTCATAAAGCTATTATTTCGGGCCATATTGCTTCTTCGGAAGTAGCTAAAGATAGAAGATACCTGGGTAAGATTTACTATGATAGTAAAAGTCATTACTTTATTGATGGAGAGGTAACGAATAGCAAAACAATACCTGTTCTTTGCTATGATACAATTACCCAAAAATATCACTTTCTATAACTTTTAATCATGTGCTTTTATATGAAATTAGTAATTATTAGTAACAATTTCAAGAAATTTATTATGACATAACAAAAAGACAAGGCTTAGAAACCTTGTCTTTTCAACTATACCGGCGGCCGGGGTCGAACCGGCACGTCCTTGCGGACACTGGATTTTGAGTCCAGCGCGTCTGCCAATTCCGCCACGCCGGCAAATAGTAACTGGGGTAGCTGGATTCGAACCAACGCATGAGGGAGTCAAAGTCCCTTGCCTTACCGCTTGGCTATACCCCAATAATATAAAATAGGCGAGTGATGGGGATCGAACCCACGCATGCCAGAGCCACAATCTGGTGTGTTAACCACTTCACCACACCCGCCATAATTTTATTAACACGGGCAGTAGGAATTGAACCCACACTGAAGGTTTTGGAGACCTTAGTTCTACCTTTAAACTATGCCCGTAACTAAAATAATGGAAGGGGAGGGATTCGAACCCCCGAACCCGAAGGAGCGGATTTACAGTCCGCCGCGTTTAGCCTCTTCGCTACCCTTCCGAAAAATATATAATGGCGCGAGACGGAATCGAACCGCCGACACATGGAGCTTCAATCCATTGCTCTACCAACTGAGCTACCGAGCCTT